>CAIXRL010000113.1 GCA_903921835.1 Candidatus Eiseniibacteriota bacterium
CCTCATCGTGTTGACAACACGGTTCCGGGGTACCCACCGAAGGTGGGTCCGGCCGGCCGATCTTCTTGCGGCTGACGCACATCTCGCACTCTCGGCTGGCGGTTCGTGAATCGTCCGGGCTAGAGAGCCGAGGGCAGGATGCCCGAGGTGAACGTCCCCCCTGGGAGAGCCAGACCGCGCAGGTCGCCCCTCGACATGACGAGCGCGAAGCCCCTCGCGGAGATGGTCCCTCGACGTTGCACATGCGCCGCCGCGCCGCCGCGACGCCGCGACATAGGACAGGAGCCGACACCGTGACCTTCACACCGCTGCGCGTACGGTCCCATGGGTCGCTGCTCGCGGGGGTCGCCAGTCCCGAGGCGCTGGTCGAGCGGGCGCTCGAGCTGGGGTGCGAGGCGCTGGCGCTCACCGATCGCGACAACCTCTACATGGCCGTGCGCTTCCTGAAAGCGGCGCAGACCTCGGGGCTGAACGCGCTGCCGGGCGCCGAGCTGACGCACGGCCGCTCGTCGGCGCTGCTGCTCGCCGCGGACCGGCGCGGCTGGGCGAACCTGTGCGCCCTGCTCACGGCGCGCCACCTCGATCCCGCGTTCGATCTCGTGCGCGCGATCGGCGGGCGGCACGCCGGGCTGCAGGTCGTGGTCGAATCGCCCGCACTGGCCGCGGCGCTGCTCGCGGCCGGCGTGCCCGCCGCCGTCCGCGCCGACGAGGAGCGCACGCGGCCCCTCGCGAAGCGCGCGGGGCTGTGGCTCGGCGTGCGCGGGATGCCCTTCGAGCGCTCCCGCCTGCGCGCCCGGCTCGCGGAGGGCTGGCGGCTCGGCGTGCCCGCGCTCGCGACCGGCGACGTGGTGCTGCGCGACCCTGGCGACCACGAGGCGCACCGCGTCGCGGTCACCGTCGCCGCAGGCGAACTGCTGGAGCGCATGCCGCCCACGGCGTTCTGCGCCCGCGAAGCGTGGCTCGCCTCGCCGCCCGAGTGGGAGCGCCGCGTGCGCGCGGTGTGCGGCGGCGCCGGCTGCGCCGACGCCGCCGACGAGCTGCTCGCGAACAATGCGGCGCTCGTGCGGCGCTGCCGCTGCGAGATCGAGATGGGCACGCCCGTCTTTCCGCGCGCGCCGCTCCCCGAGGGCGTCACCGCGGAGGGCCGGCTGCGCGCGCTCGCGCTCGCGGGCGTGCCGCGGCGCTATCCCGCGCCGGCTGCGCGCGGCGCGGCGCTCGCCCGGCTCGAGGACGAACTGGCCCTCATCGCGCGCATGGGCTTCACCGGCTACTTTCTGCTCGTCGCGGACATCGTCGGTTTCGCGCAGGCGCGCGGCATCCCGAGCGTGGGGCGCGGCTCGGGCGCCAGTTCCATCGTTTCCTACCTGCTCGGCGTCACCAGCGTGGACCCGATCCGCTACGGGCTGTGCTTCGAACGCTTCCTGCACCCGCAGCGTCGCGACTGCCCCGACCTCGACGTGGACCTGTGCTGGCGGCGGCGCGACGAGGTGATCGCGCACGTCTACGAGACGTACGGCCATGACCGCGTCGCGATGATCTCGACGCACGCCACGCTGGGCCCGCGCTCGGCGTTTCGCGAGGCCGCGAAGGCGCTCGGCGTGCCGCTGCCGCGCATCAACGCGCTCGCCCGCCGCGTACCGCGCGGCGGGCTGCCCGACGCCTCGGCGCTCGAGACGACGCTGCACGCGGGCCACGCGGACGAGTTCCGCGAGCCGCGCATCGCCGGCGCGCTGCGCCTGGCCGCCACGCTCGCGGGCGCGCCGCGGCACCTCTCGATCCACTGCGGTGGCCTGGTGATCGGCGATCGCGAGCTGACACACTACCTGCCGCTCGAGCGCTCGGCGAAGGGCGTCGTGGTCTCGCAGTTCGAGATGCGCGCGGTGGAGGCAATCGGGCTCGTGAAGATGGACCTGCTCGGCAACCGCGCGATCACGACGATCGGCGAATGCGTGGCGCTGGCGTCGGCCGCTTCGCGCCACGCGGACGACGCGGAGGGGGCACCTCCACAGCCTCCCGACTGCAGCGTTGAGGCACCACCTGCGCGGTCGGACTCTCCCAGGGGGGACGTTCACCTCGGGCATCCTGCCCTCGGCTCTCTAGCGTTCGGCCTGCTCCGCCAGTCCCTGGCTCCCGCAGGCCTCGCGACTCCCCCCTGTGAGAGCCCGACCGCTCCGGTGGTGCAGGAACGTCGCACGCAGACCAGTTCGGAGCTGGCGCCGGATCCGTTCGAGTGCTCCGTTCGCCGGCCGCCGCAGAGAGGGGGGCGCGAAGAGGCGGAGTCGCGAAGGGAGCGTAGCCAGGGACTGGCGGAGCGACCGGAGCGCCTAGAGAGCCGGAGGCAGGATGCCGCAGGCGAACGTCCGCCTTTTCGCGCCCCCCTCGCGGAGGTGGCCCCTCAACGTGACGGGTACAAGGCCCCACGCGCGGAGATGGCCCCTCGACAAGACGCGCGCGACGCCTCGCCAGAAGACACCGGGCCCACGCTGGACCCCGAACAGGTCCCCGAGGACGATCCCGCCACCGCAAGGGCCGTGGCCGCGGGTGACACGCTCAATTGTTTCCAGCTCGAGTCGCCCGCCATGCGCCACCTGCTGCGCATGCTGCGTGCGCGCACGCTCGACGACACCGTCGCTGCCGTCGCGCTGGTGCGCCCCGGGCCCGCGGAGTCCGGCATGAAGGCGGCGTTCTGCCGGCGCGCGCGCGGGCTCGAACCCGTAACGACGCTGCACGAGCGGCTGCGCGGCACGCTCGCCGAAACGCACGGCGTGATGCTCTACGAGGAGGACGTCATGCGCGTCGCCTCGGCGCTGTGCGGGCTGCCGCTCGCCGAGGGCGAGACGCTGCGCCGCGCCATCGCGGGCGCGCGCGGCGAAGAGGAGTTCCGCTTCCTCGAGAGCGGCTTCGTCGCGCAGGCCGCACGTGCCGGCGTGGCCGGGCCCGAAGCGCACGCCGTGTGGCGCGAGCTGGCGCGCTTCGCGGGCTACGCGTTCTGCAAGGCGCACGCCGCCGGCTACGGCCGGCTCGCCTGGCAGAGCGCGTACTTCAAGACGCACTTTCCCGCCGCGTGGGCCGTCGGGATCCTCGAGCACCACGCCGGCATGTATCCCACGTGGGTCCACGTCGAGGACCTGCGCCGCGCCGGCGTCACGTTCCTGCCGCCGTGCGTGTACGCCTCCGCGTGGGAGACGACGCTGGCCGCCACGCCGGCCGGCCGCGTC
>CAIXRL010000114.1 GCA_903921835.1 Candidatus Eiseniibacteriota bacterium
CTACGACTGGTACGCGCTCGCGCTCACGGCCGGCCAGAGCATCATCGTCGATGCCGACGCGCTGGGCCCGGGGCTCACGATCACGATGCGCCTCTTCGCCACCGACGGCGCGACGCGGCTGGCGTTCACGCAGGCCGCCGACACGGACATCTCCCAGGGCTACCACCCGGTGTGGATCTGCACCGCGCCCACGGCCGGCACCTACTACCTGCGCATCGCCAGCTACTCCGGCAGCGGCACCTACCGCGTCGCCACCGGCGCCGCGAGGCACGGCAGCGAGCGCGGGCGCGACCAGCGCGACGCGTTCGTCAACTCGTCCGACGACGGAGGCGCAGCCTGGAGCACCCCGGTGCGTGTCAGCAACAGCCCGGTCGGGTTTGACGACTGGCTGCCGGAGGTGGCGGTCGGGGCCGACGGCCAGGTGTACGCCGCCTGGTACGACTGGCGCGACGCCACCCCCAGCACCAACGGGGGGGAATCGAGCGTCTATCTGGCGCGCTCGAGCGACGGCGGCGCAACCTGGGCCGAGCTGGGCGCGACGAGCGACGCGAAGACAGCGTGGAGCGCGGTGCAGACCAACATCATCCCCAACCAGGGCGACTACCTCTCGCTGTCCGCGGACGCCAGCGGCCTGAGCGTGGCGTGGTCCGACGGCCGCGAGCTCAATCCCGACGTCTACATGTCGCACTGGACGCAGTCCGAGGCCTCGTCGCTGCCCGCGCTCATCTCGGCGACCAGGGCCTCCGGCCGGGTGGACCTCCTGTGGCGCGTCGGCACGCCGGCCGGATTCGCGACCGAACTCTATCGTCGCGTCTCGGGCGGCGCCACGTGGGACTCGCTCGGCACGCTGCGCTCGGCCGCCGACGGCTCGCTCGCGTATTCCGACTACACGGTGCAACTCGGGCAGTCCTACGACTACCGCCTCGGCGTGGTGCAGGGCGGCACGGAGTATTTCTACGGCCAGACAACCGTGCACCCCCAGCACGTCAACAGCGCGCTCGCGCTCGAGGGCGCGCGGCCGAACCCGGTGACGGCGAGGAGCCAGTCCAGCATCTCCTTCTCGCTCACGGGCAACGGCGCGGCAACGCTGGACATGCTCGACCTGAACGGCCGCCGCGTGCTCTCGCGCGATGTCGGCCCGCTCGGACCGGGGCCACACACCGAGCCCCTGGCCCGCGGCGGATTGCGGCCCGGCGTGTACTTCGTGCGCCTGACTGAGGCCGGTTCGACCCGGAGCAAGCGCATCGTGGTGCTCTGAGGCTCCCGCTCCGCCGCGAGTGATGCGAGGGCGCCCCCACCCGGGGCGACCCCGGGGCGACCTTTCGCGTGATTGCGCACCGCCCTGCCCCCCGGCGTTCTGCACGCGGCGTGCCGGAGGCGAGCGGATTGCCCCCCCGCAAGTGGCAGCCAACGCGGCAGGTGCGGGGGGGCGAATTCCGGCGCACCGATTGCAGTGGCCGCATCGTAGTATCCAGGCAACCCGCCTCGCCTGTCCGAAAGGTCGTCCCATGCTCCGCACCGCCATTACACGCCGCCTCCTCGCTCCGGCACTGGTCATCCTCACGCTGGGCTTCGCGCCGGGCTTCTTGCGGGCCGCGGGTGCTGCCGCCGGCGCCCCGCCCGGCGTGGACCAGGCGCGCGCCACCGAAGCGGTGAAGCTCCAGCGGCAGCACGACGTGGCGCTGCGGATGAAGCACGATGCGATCTGGGAGGAGGCCCGCATCAGGCTGCACGCGGCGCGCGAGCGCGCCGCGCTCGTGCGGCGCGCGCGACGAGGCGACCGGGCCGCGATCCGCGGCCTGCGGGCGCGCCGGGCGGAGGACGGCGAAGGAGCGCCGGTGAACGAGCCCCTGCCGGCGCGGGCGAGAGGTGCGACGCCGCCGCTGGGAACGAGCAGGGCGACCGCGGTCCCCACCAACGTGCGCTGCAACAACCCGGCGAGCGACCTCGCCAGCGCGGGCCAGGCCGAGGAGTCGGTGGCTGCGATCGGCAACAACGTCGTCGTGGCGTGGAACAACGGGCAGGGCTTCAACATCGTCAATGGCGACGTCCAGGGCTACGGCTGGTCGAACGACGGGGGAGCGACCTTCACGGACGGCGGGGTGCCATTGCACCCCCCGGCGTATCCATCGTTCAGGTGGACCAGCGACCCGGTCATGACCGTGAACGAGAAGACCGGCGACTTCTACTACTGCGGCCTGGCGAATACCGACGCGGCGCACAACGCCATCGCCCTCGCGCGCGGCCGCTTCACCGCCGGCGTGTTCGCGTTCGACAGCGTGTTCATCGTGCGCATCTGCCTGAGCACATCGCAGTTCCTCGACAAGCAGTGGGTGGCCTGCGACTCGTCCACCGGCAACCTCTACGTCACCAACACCACGTTCGGAGTGTACGACACGGTCGACTGCTACCGCTCCACCGACGCCGGCCGGTCCTGGAGCTCGCCGGTCACGCTCTCGAGCAACCTCGACGCCGGCTACGTGCAGGGCTCGCGCGTCGCGGTCACGCCCAGTGGCAACGTCGAGACGGCGTGGTACGCGGCCGACCAGACCACCAACAACGACAACATCCGCTTCCGGCAGTCCACCGACCATGGCGCATCGTTCACGTCCGAGGTCACGGCGGTGAAGTTCTACCAGCAGTTCGCGACCGGCGCGCCCGGCTTCAACCGGCCGCGAGGAGTCAACTTCCCGGGCCTTGCCGTGGATCGCACGAGCGGGCCGCACCGTGGTCGCATCTACCTTTCGTGGCAGGAGTCCTTCGCGTTCCTCAACACGGCGCTGCCGCCCTCCGGCTCGACCGGCAGGGCCGAGGTCGAGAGCAACAACACCGCCGCGACCGCGACCGCATTCACGCCGGGGCAGACGCTGTCCGGGCAGCTCGCGACGACCAGCAACACGCTCGACCTCGACTACTTCTCGTTCCCGCTGTCCGCGGGGCAGAACATCATCTTCTCGGGCAATCGCACCTCGGCCTCCGGCGCCTTCACGATGCGCGTCTACGCGCCGGACGGAACGCAGAGGCTCTGCTATGGCTCCGTCGCCGACAGCACCACCTCGCCGAGCTACGCCAACGTCTACTACTCCACCGCCGCGCCGGTCTCGGGGACGTACTACCTGCGGCTCGCCGCGACGTCCTACCAGGCCCAGAGCTACACGATCTACACGGCCATCGGCGCGCGCGTCAGCGAGCGTGGCCGGGACCAGCGCGACGCCTTCGTCGCGTACTCCGACAACAGCGCGACGTGGTCCACGCCCACGCGCATCGACGACGACGCGGTCGGCTACGACCTGTTCCTGCCCGAGCTGGCCGTGGGCGGCGACGGCTGCGTGTACGCGCGTTGGTTCGACCACCGCGACGACACCTACGGCTCGCGCGCCAACATCTACATGACGCGCTCGGTCGATGGCGGCGCCACGTGGGCGGCGAACCAGCTTGTCACCTCCGCGCAGAGCAACTTCACCACCTCGCCCAGCAACATCGCTCCCAACATGGGCGACTACAGCGGCCTCACCAGCTCGGGCACACGCATCATCCCGACGTGGGCCGACGGCCGGCTCTCCTCGGGCTCGGGCGTCGATGCCTGGGCGACCTCGGTGGACATCACCAGCGCCATCACGGCCTGCGCCACCGACACCACGATGACCGCCCCCGGCGCCGCCACGCGCGGCTGGACGCTGGCCAACGCCAACCCGCTCTTCGGCGGCAGCTACGGCGTCGCGCTGACCAGCCAACGAGCGTGGCCCATGCCCACCGCAACCACGGTCGCGATTCCCGCGGGCGGCTCCGTGCTCTACGGCGGCGACATCACGGTGCCCGACACGGCGGCGAGCGGGACCAACCGGATATGCCTCACGCTGACCACGCCCGGCGGGGTGGTGAGCGGCCAGTGCTGCTGCACGATCACCGTCCAGGGCCAGGCGCTCGCCGTCGGCGGCAGGAGCGCGGGAGGGCTGGCGCTGGCACGCAGCCGGCCCAACCCGGCGATCGGCTCGGCCACGATCGCGTTCACGCTGCCGCAAGCCGGCCACGCCCGGCTGACCGTGTACGACCTCACGGGCGCACGGGTGCGCACGCTGCTCG
Source organism: Candidatus Eiseniibacteriota bacterium (assembly GCA_903921835.1). GTDB lineage: Bacteria > Eisenbacteria > RBG-16-71-46 > RBG-16-71-46 > RBG-16-71-46 > CAIXRL01. The sequence continues at coordinate 4,084 of CAIXRL010000114.1, forward strand.
ACGGCCAGCAGGAGGCAGGGGAGACGAGCGTCACCTGGGACGGCCGGGACGAACGCGGCGCCATGGTCCGCTCGGGGGCCTACTACTACCGCATCGAGTTCGCGGGACAGGCGCTGACGCGGCGGCTGGTGCTGATGCGCTAACCCGTTCGACAACCAGCGGTTCCACCGGCCACCTCCGCCCGCGGGCGGGGGTGGCCGCGGCGTTGGGCCGGGAGCCTGCATGGCAACCCGCGCGAATGCCGGAAGAGAATACCGGAAAAGACTTGCGTCCCGGCGGCCGATTGCGTAAATATTCTCTTCTTCGCATATATATGCACTTCCGCCCGGAGGTCTCATTGCCGCGTTCCCGCAGGCTCACGCTGCTCACCCGGATGCTCGGCGAGCGCCACTACTCCTCGCAGGAGGAGATCGCGGCCGCGCTCGGGCGGTCCGGGGTGGAGGTCACGCAGACGACGCTGTCGCGCGATCTGCGCAGCCTGGGCGTCGCCAAGCGGTCCGACGCTGCGGGCGAGTCCTGGTACGAGCTGCCGAGCCCGGCGGCGGAGACGCTCGACCGCAACCGCCAGAGGCTCGACCTCAAGGTGTTCGTCAACGACGTCCGCCTGGCCCAGAACCTGGCGGTGGTGCGCACGCCGCCCGGCCACGCCAGCGCCGTGGCGCGGGCGATCGACATGCTCGCGTTCAAGGGCCTCGTCGGCTCCGTGGCAGGTGACGACACGGTGCTGTGCGTGTTCGCGGACAACCCCGCCGCACGCAGATTCCAGCGCCATCTCGACCAGCTCTCCGGCCGCAGCGGAGGCACGCAGTGAGCGCGCCCGCGATTCCGGCTGTCGCCCCGGCCGGCCGCGAAGGCTCGGCGCGCCGCGTCGCGCGTGTCGCAGTCCTGGGCGCCAGCGGCTACTCCGGCCAGGAGTTCGTGCGGCTCGCCCTGGGTCACGACGGCGTGAGGATCGCCGTGCTCGTCTCGCGCGAGCACGCGGGCCGTCCCGCGGCCGAGCTCATGCCCGGCATGGACCCTCGCGCTGCGGCGCTGCCCGCACCCGTCGCTCCCGCGGCGCTGGCCGCGCTTTTCGAGCGTGGCGCCTTCGACACGATGATCACCTGCCTGCCGCACGGCGCCTGGCGCGTGTTCGCGACCGAGAACGCGTCGTGGGTCGGCCGCATCGAGCGCGTGATCGATTTCTCGGGCGACCACCGCGACGGCTCGTCGGGCTACGCCTACGGGCTGCCCGAAGCGTTCCGCGCCTCGCTCGCGGGCGCGAGCCGCATCGCCAATCCCGGCTGCTACCCGACCGCCGCGACGCTCGCGCTTCTCCCGGCGCTCGAGCGTGGCTGGCTCGCGGGCGACGTGTCGGTCACCGCGCTCTCGGGCGTCTCCGGTGCGGGCCGCGCGCCCGCCCTGCGCACGTCGTTCGTCGAGCTCGACGGCGGCGCCGCCATCTACAACGCCGGCGAGGAGCACGCGCACGTGCCCGAGATGGTCCGCAACTTCGCCCGCCTCGCGCCGGCGGCGACGCCCGCGGTGGCGTTCGTGCCGCACCTGACGCCGATGGCGCGCGGCATACTGCTCACCGCGACGGCGCCGCTGAACTCGCCCGTCCCGCCCGCGGAGGCGCGCGCGGCCTACGTGGAGCGCTACGCGGACGAGGGCTTCGTGCGCGTGCTGGATCCCGGCGTGTGGCCCGAGACCCGCGCGGTGCGCAACTCGAACCGCTGCGACCTGACCGTGACCACGGTGCACGGCGGCCGCACGCTGCTCGCCACCGCGGCGATCGACAACCTGGTCAAGGGCGCCGCGGGACAGGCGATCCAGAACCTGAATCTCCTCCTCGGCTGGCCCGAGCACTGGGCGCTGCCCGTGCACGGCAACCCGTGGTGAGCGCGGGCGGCGGCCCCCTGCGGCCAACGCCGCGGAACGGGCACGCGAAGCCGGCGGCCGGCGGGTACCGGCGCGGGACACCGGCCGCGGCCGGCGCCACCGTGCGCGGGACGCGAGCCGTGCCGGCGAGCAGGCCCGTCGTGGTCAAGCTGGGCGGCCGCGCCCTCGAGGCTCCGGGAGCGATCGAGGAGTTCGCCACGGCGCTGGCCGGACTCGCGCGCGTCACGCTGCTCGTGCACGGCGGCGGCGCCGAGGTGACCGCGTGGTGCGCGCGCCTGGGGCTCGAGGCGCACTTCGAGCAGGGCCTGCGCGTCACCGACCCCGGTACGCTCGACGTGGCCACCGCGGTCCTCGCGGGACTTGCGAACAAGCGTCTCGTCGCGGCGTTGCGCGCGCACGGCGTGGACGCCGTGGGACTTGCGGCGCTCGACGGCGGCACGCTCGCGGTCTCGCCGCACCCGCAGGCAGCGGTGCTCGGCGCCGTGGGCGCGATCGACGCGGTGGACGCCTCGCTGCTGCTGACACTGCTCGCCGACGGCCGCACGCCCGTGGTCGCCAGCATCGCCGCGACCGCGGCCGGAGAGCTGCTCAACGTCAACGCCGACGACGCGGCCGCCGCGATCGCCGCGGCGGTGGGCGCCAGCGACCTCGTGCTGCTCTCGGACACCCCCGGCCTGCGGCTGGGCGGCGAGTTCGTGCCCGTGCTGGACGTCGCGGACCTGGACGCCACGCTGGCGCGCCCCGACGTGGGCGGCGGCATGCTGCCCAAGCTGCGCGCCGCGGGCGCGGCGCTCGCC
>CAIXRL010000115.1 GCA_903921835.1 Candidatus Eiseniibacteriota bacterium
CCCGGGCGCTGCAAGCTGCGGCCCGGGTGTCCCGGCATTGGCCTGCGGGCGAACGACCCGTTCGCGCCGGCTGCCGCGGTCCGCGAGGTTCGCTCGTGAGCATCGCCTCCGAGCATCGGCCGCGGGATCTGGCCGCGGAGGTGCGTCGCGACGCCCGCCTTCTGGCGGAGCGCTGGAGCGGCGCCGGCCCGGCTTTCGCGGGCATCGTGGTGGTCGTGCTCCTCATGGGCGCCTCCGTCGCGCTCGACTACGAGTTCGGCCAGAGCCCGCATCGCATCCTCAAGCTGGCGCTGGGTCTGCTCGTCGTCGGCGGCATCATGCTGCGGCCGCGATTCGGCCTGCTGCTGCTGCCCCTGTTCACCCCCTTCCTCGGATTGGTGCCCCCGACGCCGATTCCCGGCGTCAACGCGTTCAACGTGCTCATCTTCTCGGTCTTCGGGGCGTACGCTGTGGGGGAGGCCCTGGCGCGGCGGCCGATCCTGCGCGCCGGGCGGCTCCAGGGTGCGATCGGGATCCTCGTCCTGATCGCGGTGCTCTCGATCGTCCGCGGCGCGGCGGTCCCGACAGGCTATTCGTACAATGCTCACCTGGCGTCGCTGGACCTGTTCCGCTCGGGGACGTCGTTCGCGATGTACTTCATCTTCCTCGCGATGGCGCGCGGCGAACGCGATCGCCGGCGCATCGCGTGGGCCGTGCTCATCGGCCTGCTGCTCGAATCGCTGGTCTGCCTGAAGCTGGGCCGCGTGGGCCGGAGCGAGCGAGCCCTCGGAACGTACGACAACCCGAACGAGCTGGGATGCTACCTCGCGATCTTCACCGTGCTGGCAGCGGCCGTCGCATTCGGCGTGCGCTCATGGCTGGCGCGGCTCATGGCGGTGGGCGTATTCGTCCTGGGCTCGATCGGGGTCATGCTCACGCTTTCGCGCGGTGGCATGATTGCCCTGGTCGGCGGCCTGGGCATCGTGGTCCTTCGCAGTTCGCGCTGGGCACTCGGGCTGTGTCTGCTCCTGCTGGCGCTCTCGCCCCTCTGGGTGCCGAGCTACGTGATGGATCGCATCACGAGTTCGGCGGTGGAGGACAACGGCGGGGGCGACGTGCAGGTGGACAACTCCTCCGAGATCCGGTTGATCACGTGGCGCGCCATCATGGACGTCGTGGAGCACCACCCCCTCGACGGCGTCGGCTTCGCCGGCCTGAGGTTCGTGCTGCCCAACGTCGGGAGGGCGATGGGGCTCGGGGAGGTGGCGGACTCCGCGCACAACACCTACCTGCGCACGCTGGGCGACATGGGTGTCTTTGGCCTGCTCGCATTCCTCTGGTTGCTGTGGTCCGTGTGGCGCCTGGCCGATGCCGGGGTCCGGAGCGCTCGCAGCCGCTTCGATCGCTCGCTCGCCGTCGGGCTGGGCGGCGCCATCGTGACCATGGCCATATGCTGCGCCTTCGGCGACCGGTTCTGGAGCCCGTCGGTCTCCAGCGGCCTCTGGGTGATGTGCGCGCTGGTCGAGGATTCCGTGCCCGGGCAGCGCACGACGGCGGCGGCGTGAGCGGTCGCGCACTGCGCTGGCTCCTGAGCCAGGCGGCCGCAGGCGTGCGGCCGCAGGCCGGGGCCCGGTTGACGATCGTGCGGCATCACCGCGTGTACGCCGACGGCGAGCGGCGGCTCTATCACCTCGGGGTCTCGGAGACGATCCTCGCGCGCCAGTTGGAGGCCTGCGCTCGCGCGCGGCTGCTGCCGGTCACGGTGCGAGAGGGATGCGATTGGCTGCGGCTCGGCGAGCCGGGCCGCCGGATCGCGTTCAGCTTCGACGACGGCTACGCGGACAACGTCACGCGCGCGCTGCCCATCCTGGAGCGCTTCGGCGCGCGGGCCACGTTCTACCTCACGGCGGGACTGATGGAAACGCGGCGCGCACCCTGGTGGGACGAACTCGCTCACGCGCTCGAGAACGCCGTCGTCGCCGCGGCAGCCGTCACGCTCGGCGGATTCGAGCTGGCGCTCGAATGCTCGACAGCCGCCGGTCGCGCGGTCGCGCTCCGCACGCTGCTGCCGCTGCTGCGCGTCCCGCCCGCAGAGCAGCGCGCGCGGCTCGACACGCTTCGCGACGCACTCGGCGTCACGGCGCCGCCGCCGTGCGAGTTCGCGCAGTGGACGGCCGCCCGCGCGCTGGTGGAGGCCGGCATGGAGGCGGGGGCGCACACGATGACGCATCCGTTCCTGAGCCTGCTGCCGCCCGCGGAGCAGCTCCAGGAGCTGGCCGCGTCCGCCACCCTGATTCGCGATCGGCTCGGCGCCACGGTCACCGGCGTCGCGTACCCCAACGGTGATCACGACGCGCACACGATCGACGCGGCGCGCGCCGCGGGCTTCGCGTATGCCGTCAGCACTCGCGCGGGCGACTGCGTTCCCGGGGCGCCGCGGTGGTCGCTGCCGCGGCGCGCCCTTCCCGAGGGCGCCTGCACCGGGCCCGGCGGACGTTTCTCGGAGCACATGATGGTCGCGGAGCTGAACGGGGCATTCGACTGGCTGCGCGGCAACCGGGCGCGGGCAGCTTCGTGAGCGCCCCCGCGCCCGGGCGCCGCCTGCGCCTGCTGTACGTTGCCGGCAACTTCGTCATCGGCGGCGCGGAGCGGCACCTGCTGGAGATGTGGAGCCGGCTGGATCGCGAGCGCTTCGACGTGCGGATCGCCGTCCTCGAGCGGGTGGGCGGGTTCGCACCACAGGTCGAGGCGCTGGGCCTTCCCATCCACGACCTCGGTGTCCGGCGCAGGCTGTACGACGCGGCGGGGCTGCGAGGCTTCGCGAGGCTGGTCGGCGTCGTGAGCGCCTTCCGGCCCGACGTGATCCACGGCTACCTGTTCGGGCCGAATCTCTTCGCCGCGCTCGCCGGCCGTCTCTGCGGCGTGCCCGTGGTCGCGGTCGCCAAGCGCAGCGTGGACGCCTTCGAGACTCCGCGCCAGGTTTCCGTCCAGCGCCTCACGCACCGGCTGGCGACCCACGTCACGGCGGTGAGCGAGGAAGTGGCCGGCAGTTCCGTCGCCCTCGGGGTGCCGCGTTCGCGCATCACGGTGATCCTCAACGGCGTCGACATCGACCGCTTCGACGGCCTCGACGCGTCGGGCGAGGGTCTCGGTCTGCCCGCGCGGCCTGCGGGCGTCCCGCTCATCGGCAGCATCGGCTGCCTGGCGCCGCGGAAGGACTACGCCACGCTGCTCGCGGCGCTCGCG
>CAIXRL010000116.1 GCA_903921835.1 Candidatus Eiseniibacteriota bacterium
ACGCTCTAGGGACGGCCCGCCATGGAAATGAAACATTCGCTCCACCTGCAGCAGCGCCAGACGCTCATCATGACGCCGCGTCTGCAGCAGGCGCTCAAGCTCCTGCAGGTGCCCACGCTGGAACTGCAGCAGATCCTCAAGCAGGAGGTGCTGCAGAACCCGCTGCTCGAGGAAGTCGACGAGGTCGCCGAGCAGGAGGACATCGACAAGGAGAACTCCTCCGACGAGAAGGAAAACGAGGAGGCTGCGAATCCCGCCGACGAGGAGGATCCGGTCGACTGGAGCGAGTACATGCAGGACGGTGCACTCGACCGCACGTACGTTCCGCCGAGCGAGACCAGCGTCGAGTTCCTCGAGAAGGTCCCGGTCACGCGCACGACGCTCGCCGAGAGCCTGCTCGAGCAGCTGCACTACCTGACCCTTCCCGAAGCCACCATGCGCATCGCGGAGTTCCTCGTCTGCTCGCTGGACGAACGCGGCTGGGTGGTGACTCCGATGGAGGAGATCATCGACTCGCTCGGTGTGCCGCTGGAGGAGATCGAGAAGGTGCTGCTCGTGGTCCAGGCCCTGGAGCCCGCCGGCGTGGGGGCGCGCGGCCTGCGCGAGTGCCTGCTGATCCAGCTCGACGCGCGCGGCGACCGCGGCACGCTCCCGTGGATCCTCATCCACGACCACTTCGATCACCTGGTGAACCGACGCTTCCCGGAGATCGCGCGCCTGTGCAAGGTCACCGTCGAGGAGGTGCAGGGCGCCGCCGACGAGATCGCGACGCTCAATCCGAGGCCCGGCACGTCGGTGTCCGCCGAGGACCCCAAGTACGTCGTGCCGGACCTGCTCGTCGAGCGCGTGGACGAGGAATACGTGGTCATGCTCAACGACCGCAACGTGCCTCGCCTGCGGATCTCCTCCACGTACGAGAGCGTGATCCGCGGGAAGAAGAAGGCCGGCGCCACGCCCGAGGAGAAGCAGACCCGCGAGTACATCCAGGGCAAGCTCGCGTCCGCGAAGTGGCTCATCCAGACGATCGAGCAGCGCCGCCGCACGATGATCAAGGTGATGAACTGCATCGTCCGCGAGCAGCGAGAGTTCTTCGACAAGGGCATCGCCTTCCTGCGCCCGCTCACGCTGGCCCAGGTGGCGCGTCAGATCGACATGCACGAATCCACGGTGAGCCGCGTGTGCAGCGGCAAGTACGTGCAGACGCCGCGCGGGGTGTTCGAGCTGAAGTTCTTCTTCTCGAGTGGCCTCGAGACCGACGACGGCGAGGACGTTTCGGCGCGGACCGCGAAGGACATCATCAAGACGCTCATCGACGAGGAGGACAAGAAGGATCCATTGTCCGACCAGCGCATCGCCGAGCTGCTTCATGAAAAGGGGCTCCATATCGCGCGCCGGACCGTGGCGAAGTACCGGAAGCAACTGAGCATCCTGCCGGCCCGCTTCCGCCGGCGAGTGGCCTGATCCCGCATCGCATCTCACGAATCGCGTCCATCCGTACAGGAGGGAACGCCGTGCAGATCAGCATCACTGCCCGTCAGTGTGAGATTTCCCCGGGTGTGCGGCAGTTTGCGCAGCAGCGCCTGGAGAAGCTGTACAAGTACGCCAACGACATCCACGGCGCCCACGTCATCGTCCGTCATGAGCGCGCCGTCCACGTGGCCGAGATCACGCTGCGCGTGAACGGCAACGAGCTCGTGGTGACCCAGGAGCACGCCGAGGCCGGCGCCGCCATCGAGCTGGCCGCCGACCGGATGGAGGAGCAGCTCCGTCGCCTCAAGGAACGCAGGCTCGATCGCACCCAGCGGCCCGTTGGGGAAAAGGGCGCCAACGGCGCCGTCTCCGAGACGGCCGACGAGGACGCGCTCGCGGACGAGGAGTAGGGAGGCGCCTTGAAGACCCTTGGGATCGCCCGGCTGTTCGAGGACCAGCGCGAAGAGCTGCAGTTCGAGCTCCTGACCGAGTCGTTGGCGTCGAAGACGGAGATCACCGTCAGCGACATCAACCGTCCCGGCATGGCGCTGATGGGCTTCGTGGAGAACTTCCTTCCGGAGCGCATCCAGATCCTCGCCCAGACCGAACTCACCTACCTGGCGACGCTGTCGCCGGCGCAGGTGCAGGAGGCGCTCGACCGGCTGTTCCATTTCATGATGCCGGTGATCGTCGTCTGCAAGGGTCTCGAGGTGCCGCCGTACCTGATCCGGAAGGCCAACGAGTGCGCGGTGCCCGTGCTCCGCACGCCGCAGAGCACGACGCCGTTCATCCACTCGCTGACCAGCTATCTCGATTACATGTTCGCGCCCACGGTGAGCGTGCACGGCTCGCTCGTGGACGTCTACGGCTGCGGCCTGCTGTTCACGGGACGCAGCGCCGTCGGCAAGTCGGAGACCGCGCTCGACCTGGTCGAGCGCGGCCACCGGCTGGTCGCGGACGACGTCGTCACCCTGACGCGCCGCCACGGCGACGTGCTGATCGGCCGCGGGAACCAGCTCCTCCGGCACCACATGGAGATCCGCGGCCTCGGCATCATCGACGTTCAGAGCATCTTCGGCATCCGCGCCATCCGCCTGCAGAAGCGCGTCGAGGTCGAGGTGAACCTGCGCGAGTGGTCCGACGAGGAGGACTACGAGCGCGTCGGCATCGACGAGCGGAAGTCCGACTTCCTCGGCATCGAGATCCCGCTCGTCCAGGTCCCCATCACGCCCGGCAAGAACATCACGGTCATCGCCGAGGTGATCGCGCTCAACTATCTCGTGAAGGTCTACGGCGGCCTCTCGCCCGCCGAGAAGCTGAACCAGCACATGCTCGAGGTGATGAAGCGCAAGAGCGCGGCGCGGGCGTGGGTGCGCGAGGACACCGAGTGAGCCCGGAAGCCGGGGCCGCGAACGAAGGCTCCCGCGTGAGCCCCGGGGGATTCGTCCCCGCGCTGCTGGTGATGCACGCCGACCTGGCCACCGCGCTGCTGCACGCGGCGGCCTCGGTGTACGGCGAGATCGGCGGCGTGCAGGTGCTCTCCAACGAGGGCCTCTCCAAGACGCAGATCGAGGAGCGCATCGTTTCCGAGGTCGCCCACTGGCGCGACGGCGGACTGCTGCTCACGGACTTCTGGGGCGGCTCGTGCCACACCTGCGCGATGGCCGCCGCGCGCGGCCACGGTCACATCGTGCTGCTGACGGGCGTCAACCTGCCCATGCTGCTCGACTACCTGCACAACCGCGATCACTTCGGCGTGGACGAGCTCGCCGAGCGCATGCTGCAGCGCGGGCGCGACAACATCCGCGCGCAGCGCGGTCCCGGCGCATGAGCTGGATCCTGCACCGCATCGATGACCGGCTCATCCA
>CAIXRL010000117.1 GCA_903921835.1 Candidatus Eiseniibacteriota bacterium
AGCAGGAACGTGAGCACGAACCACGTGTGGCTGCTGCGCTCGCCGATGCGGCAGTAGGTGACCACGTCGTCGTTCGGGCGCAGCCCCGCCTCGCCCTCGTAAATAGCACGCAGCACGTCGGCGGGCAGGAACGTGCCGTCCGCCGGGTTGGCGGCGCGGCCCCAGGGCACGTTGCGCGCGCCGGGAATATGCCCGCCGCGCAGGACGCCTTCCTGCGGGTAGTCGGGCATGTGCGTGCGCGCGCCGCTGAACTCGTCGGGCGAGCGCACGTCCACGAGCGGCTTGCCGGTGGCCTGGTGGCGCAGCACCTGGTCGCGGAACATGCGGATGCGCGTGTCGTCGCGCGGTGGCGCCTCGTAGTTCGTCGGCTCGATCGCGGGCGCCTCGCGCGTCAGCGGACGCTGCTCGCGCTCCCACTTGAGCCGGCCGCCGTCCATCACCTTCGCGTGTCCGTGGCCAAACAGCTGGAACACCCAGAACGCATAGCACGCCCACCAGTTGCTCTTGTCGCCGTAGAACACGACCGTGGTGTCGCGCGCGATGCCGCAGCGCTCCATGAGCGCATCGAATCCGGCCTTGCCCAGGTAGTCGCGCCGCAGCGGATCGTTGAGGTCCGTGGCCCAGTCCACCTGCACCGCGCCCGGAATGTGGCCCGACGGATACAGGAGCGCGTCCTCGTTCGATTCGACGATGCGCACCGCGGGATCCTCGAGGTGCGCGGCCACCCATTCGGTGCTGACCAGGACATCGGGATGGGCGTAGCCGCGGCCGTCGATGTCGGCGAGAAGATGCGCGTCGGACATGAAACACCTCGCGAGGCGGGAAGGATGAGCTTCGGGGGAGCTGTCCTGTGCCATCCACGATAGCGCAATCGGACCGCTCCGGGGCGCGAGCTTGCGACGTCACGTCAGGCCCCCGTCACGATTGCGGGCCGCCCGCCCGGTTCAGCGCTCCTCGCCCCACTGGGCGGGCGCGATGGCGGGACCGGCTTCGCGATACGCCAGCAGCACGCGCGGCCGGCCCGAGAGGTCATCGCGCACCTCGACGCGCGCCCAGTCGTGCGCGCCCTCCAGCCAGGTGGCGACCTGGTGCACGTGCGACTCACCCAGCTCGAGCGCGAGCAGCCCGCCCGCCACCAGGTGGCGCGGCGCGTCCCCGATGATCGTGCGCGCGTCGGCGAGCCCGTCCTCGTCCGCGAACAGCGCCGCGTGCGGCTCCCAGTCGCGCACGTCCGCGGGCAGCGCGTCCGCCTCGGAGCGCGCGATGTAGGGCGGGTTCGAGACCACGACCTCGAAGCGCTCATCGGCTCCCACGGCGGCGAACCAGTCGCCCTGCGCGAACACGACGCGCGGGGCGAGCTCCAGCGCAGCGGCGTTGGCGCGCGCGACCTCGAGCGCGTCGGCGGAGGCGTCGGTGGCGGTCACCGCCGCGGCGGGCCACTCCTGCGCGATCGCCAGCGCGATGGCGCCCGAGCCCGTGCCCAGGTCGAGCACCGCGGGGCGCGGCCAGCGCTGGCGCGCAAGCACAAGCACCTCGAGCACAGCCTCGACCAGGCCCTCAGTCTCGGGACGCGGCACCAGCACGCGACGGTCCACGGCCAGGTCGAGATCGCGAAACGCGGCGCGTCCCGTGATGTACTGCACCGGCTCGCCCGCGAGCCGCCGCGCGAGCCAGGCCGCGAGCCTCGCCCGCGCGTCCCCGTCGAGCGTCCGCGCGCCGAGCGCGGGCAACTCGCCGCGGCCCACGCCGAGCAGGCGGCTGAGCAGTTCCTCGGCGTCGGAGCGCGGCACGTCGGTGACCGGGGCGAGGCGCGCGGTGGTGTCGCGGAGGGCGTCGGCGAGCGTGGGGAGCATGGGCGGAAGATGGCTGCCGGGGCCTGGAGCCGGAGGGCGATCCGCTCAGCGTACCGCCACCGGCGAATCCGGCGGCAGCACGCGGCGCAGCGAACCGCCGGGCGAGAACACCAGCACCTCGCCGTACGCGCTCCGCCTCCAGCGCGTTCGCCACGTCGCGGCGGAGTCCCACCACACGCCCGCGGGCAGGGCGGCGGCGGCCGCCAGCGAGTCCGGCCGGCGCGGCACGTCCACGAGCAGCACGCCGAGCGCGGGGCCCTGTGGCCGGCGAGCCAGCGCGGCGGCGAGGTGCGCGAGGCGGTCGCGACAGTGCGAGCACTCGGGATTCACCGCGACGATCCAGCGCTCGCGCTCCCCCGCGTCCGCGGCGCGCAGCGCGACGGCGTGCGCGGCGTCCCAGCGCGGCGTCTCGCGCAGGCGCGTGCGGTCGCGCCACCACAGCGAGCCGATCGCGACCAGCAACGCCACGGCGAGCACCAGCGCCGCGCGATTGATCGCGCGTCCGACCTTGCGTCCGCCGGGGTTCGGGGCAGTCATCGCGCGATGCGCGCCGGAGCGGTCGCCCTCAGGCGCCGGGCGCGCCCCCCGCCATCTCGGCGAGACGCTCGGTGGTGTCGGCCACCAGCAGGGCCTCCCCCATCCCGGCGATGTCGCCTTCCATGAAGTTGGCGAGCGAGTGCAGCGTCAGGTTGATGCGGTGGTCCGTGACGCGACCCTGCGGGAAGTTGTAGGTGCGGATCTTGGCGCTGCGATCGCCCGTGGAGACCTGTGACCGCCGCCGCGCCGCGTACTTCGCCTGCGCCTCCTGCAGCCGGGCGTCGTAGATGCGCGCGCGCAGCACCTTCATGGCCTTCGCGCGGTTCTTGATCTGCGAGCGTTCGTCCTGGCAGGTCACCACGACGCCCGTCGGCACGTGCGTGATGCGCACGGCCGAGTCCGTGGTGTTGACGCCCTGGCCGCCCTTGCCGCCGGCCCGGTAGACGTCCACGCGCAGGTCCTCCTCGCGCAGCTCGATGTCCACGTCCTCGACCTCGGGCAGCACGGCCACGGTGGCGGCCGAGGTGTGGATGCGGCCCGAGCCCTCGGTGGCCGGCACGCGCTGCACACGGTGCACGCCCGACTCGAACTTCATCTGGCGGTACACGCCGTCGCCCTCGAGATTGAAGATGATCTCCTTGTAACCGCCGACTTCGGACTCGCTCAGGCTCATCACTTCCTGCTTCCAGCGCTGCGACTCGCCGTACTTGGTGTACATGCGGTAGAGCTCGGCGGCGAACAGCGAGGCCTCGTCGCCGCCCGTGCCGGCGCGGATTTCCACGATGACGTTCTTGTCGTCGTCGGGATCGCGGGGCAGCAGCAGCTGCTTCAGCTGCTCGCCCATGCGCGTGAGCTTCGCGCCCAGTTCGGGCAGCTCCGCCTGCGCGAGTTCGGCGAGCTCGGCGTCGCCCGAGGAGATCGCCTCCTCGTCGTCGGCGACCGTCCGGGCCAGCGCGCGGAACTCGCCGGAGAGGCGGACCGTCTCGAGCAGCCGCGAACGCTCCCGGGACAGATCCCGGAGCCGGCGCGGGTCGCGAGCCACGTCCGGGCTCGCGAGCTGCTTCTCGAGTTCGGCGCAGCGCTCTTCCGTGCGCCGCAGCGCTTCCAGGACGTGGGAGTCGATCATTGGACGAACGTGACCTCGCGCGAACCACCGGACCCCTGCAGGCGGACGACCGTCGGGTCGTCGAGCACGCGCTGCAGCGAGGCAATCGCGATCGCGCACATCTCGAGGTCGGGCTCGCGCGTGGTGAGGCGCTGGAACTGCATTCCCGGCCACGTCAGCGCGCGCACGACGGGGTTGCCGTAGTACCTGCCGGAGAGCCGGATGAACTCGAACGCGACCCCCGCGATGAGCGGCATGCACGCGACGCGCAGCAGGTGCGGCCCGATCCCGTGGGGCCGGCCGATCACCGTGAACACGACGATGCTCACGAGCACGACGAGAAAGAGGAACGTCGTGCCGCACCGCGGATGGAGGCGCGAGAACGACTGCACGCTCTCGGGCGTGAGCGGCGCCCCCGCCTCGACGGCGTGGATCGCCTTGTGCTCGGCGCCGTGATAGCCGAGCACGCGGGCCATGTCCTTCCACAGCGAGATCAGCGCCAGGTAGCCCACGAACGCGAGCAGCCGCAGCGCCCCGTCGATCAGCCCGAACGCGTAGCGGCCGGGCAGGTCGGCGGCGTGCTGGATCCACGGCGCCACGCGCGCGGGCAGCACCACGAACAACAGCACGCCCACCGCGAGCGACACGACCACGACCAGGCCCTGGAGCAGAGCGGGCACGCCGCCGGAGGGCGCCGGCGGCTTCGCACCGGCGGCAGGCGCCGCCTCGGGCGCGGTCTCCTCGCGCGCGGCTTCGTCGGCGCTGAAGTTGAGCGCAGTCATGCCCAGGAACATGGTCTCGAACAGCGACACCGCGCCGCGCACGACCGGAAGGCCGAGCCACTTCACGCGCAGCGTGATGGACTGGAACGGGCGGTCCAGCGTCGCGATCGAGCCATCGGGACGGCGCACCACGACCGCGATCTTCGACGGCGCACGCATCATGACGCCTTCGATGACCGCCTGCCCGCCCACGGGAAGAAACGGCATGGAGACTCCGGGAAAGGGAACGGACCCCCGCCGCGGACGCGTTTGGTCCGTCGCGGAGGTCCGTTGTCGACTGCTAGCCGTTCGGCGTCGTCTCGGGAGCGACCTCGGGAGCGACCTCGGGCTTCAGCTTCGCGTAGCGCTTGCGGAAGCGGTCCACGCGGCCCGCCTTGTCCATCAGCTTCTGCTTGCCCGTGAAGAACGGGTGGCAGGCCGAGCAGATGTCGAGGTGGATCTTGCCGTCCGTCGTGTGCGGCTTGAGCGTGGTGCGCGTGCTCCACTCGGTGCCGCAGCCGTAGCAGTGGAAACCGCGCGTTTCGTATACCGGATGGATTCCAGCCTTCATTGCGATGCATCTCCGCCACGGCGGCGTTCCCCGGCGTCCGGGCCGCGCCTCGAGGGCGACGGACTGCGGGTGGTGCCGAGCGCTCCGCCTGGGTTGGGGGTTGTTGGGTTGCGGATTATGCCCGAGCCGGGGCGGGCTGTCCATGTGGCCCGATTTCCGCGCCCAAGGGGGCCGAATAGGCCTCCCCGGCTCCGGGAATCCAGCCCCGGCGGCCGGGGCTCACCGGTAGCGGGACTTGATCGCGCCCCAGCTCGTGCTGCGCGCCGGCGTGCTGCCACTGGTGCTGAAGCGAGCGATCCCCGATGACGTGATCACGTGCAGGTGGCCGTTGCCGTCCGCGGCGAGTTGGCCAGGGCTCTCCCACCTACCCGGCTCCTGGGCGAGCGTTGCCACGAGGGCCCCCGCGGCGGAGTACAGGATGAGCATCTGCCACGCCGTGACCCAGGCGCGCCCGCTCAGGGCGTCCACCGTGGCTCCAAACGGGCTCGCGGGGACATGGCCCGTGAAGGTCGGCAGCTCGGCTCCGTCCTGCGACCAGTGGTGGACCACGCCATCGTTCGGCACCCCGAAGAAGAGCGAACCGTCGGGGAACACCGCCAGCTGTGGGACACTGTAGAATGCCCCCGTGTTGCTGAAACCGGGCACCGTGCCGAGTTCGTTCACGAACGTGCCGGTGGGAGTGAAGCGCAGGATCCGATCGCGCCAGTCGCACGAGACGTACACGCCGCCGTCCGCGGGGCACGCGACCGCCCGGGGGTACTCGAAGCAACCGACGGAGTCCCGATGCGCTGGAGTGCGCAGCGTGCGGATCGGCGCGCCCGCCCACGTGAACGCGCGCACGAAACAGCTCTCGGCGCAGGCCACCCACACGGTGCCGTCGTCCGCGACCGCGATTCCCGCGGGCTTCGCACCCACCGGGAACACGCGGACGGGAACCCCGCTCGCGGTGAACACGTGCACCGTCCAGGCGAGTTCGTCGGCGACGAAGACGAAGCTGTCGGCTCCGCAGGCGATGGCCACCGGCGCCTCGAACTGGCCGGCGCCGTAGGTGAAATCGTACACCGGCAGGGTCTCACTCGTTCCCGCGAGGGCGAGCGATGGAAGTGCGACGAGGGCGAGTATCCAGAGGCGGTGCATCGGGCGGCTCCTTCCCGGTCACCGATGAGACTAGACCTCGCCTCGGCGGGCCACAACGCGTGTCTCCAACCGGAGCACCGATGCCCGCGCGTCGCCCGCGAAACCCGGGCTCAGGCCACGGCGACGCGGTCCAGCGCGCCACGGACCGTCGCGGCCAGGGCGTTGAGCGAATAGGGCTTCTGCAGCAGCACCGTACCCGCCTCGAGCACGCCGTGGGGGGCGAGGATGTTCGCCGTGTAGCCCGACATGAATACCACGCGCAGGCCGGGGCGGATCAGCACCAGGCGGTCGTGGAGCTGCCTGCCGCTGAGGCCCGGCATGACCACGTCGGTGAGAAGCAGGTCCACGTTCACGGCCGGATTCGCGACGAGCTTCAGCGCCTCCTCCCCGCTGCCGGCGGCGTGCACGGTGTAGCCGAGGTCCATGAGCACGCGGCGGGTGAGATCGCGCACGATGGCCTCGTCCTCGACGAGCAGGATGCTCTCGCTGCCGGGCGGAGGCGACTCGGGCTCGGCGGCAGCCGCGGCCTGCGGCGCCACGGATACGGCCGGGAAGAAGAGCGAGAAGCGCGTTCCCTCACCCGGCGTGGATACGAGTTCGATGAAGCCGCCGCTCTGGCGGACGATGCCATACACGGTGGACAGCCCGAGCCCCGTGCCGCGGCCAAACTCCTTGGTGGTGAAGAACGGCTCGAAGACGTGCTCGAGCAGTTCCGGAGGAATGCCGGCGCCGTCGTCGGAAACATCCAGCCGGACGAACCGGCCGGGCCGCGCGCCGGAGCGCTCGCGGACATCGGCCTCGGTGAACTCCGTCACGCCCGTCGCGATGACGATCCGCCCGCCGCGCGGCATGGCGTCGCGCGCGTTCACGGCGAGGTTCACGAGCACCTGCTCGAGCTGCGTGCGGTCCACGAGCACGGCCTGGAGCGAGGGCGACGGCTCGACCACCAGCTCGACGTCCTCCCCGATCAGCCGGCGCATCATCGCGAGCGCACCGCTCACGAGCACGTTGAGGTCCGACGCCACGGGCGCGATGACCTGCTTGCGGCTGAAGGAGAGCAGCTGCGCCGTGAGCGCGGCCGCGCGCTGCGCCGAGCGCCGGATCTCCTCGAGGTCGCGCCGCATGTGATCGCCGGCGGGCAGGCGCACCAGCGCGAGCTCCGACGTGCCGAGGATCACGGTGAGGATGTTGTTGAAGTCGTGGGCGACGCCGCCCGCCAGCCGGCCGACGGCCTCCATGCGAGAGGCCTGGAGCAGCTGCTCCTCGAGCCGCTGGCGCATCGCCTCCGCCTCCAGCCGATCCGTGATGTCGCGCACGACGGCCTGCAGCAGCGTCCGTCCCGGAAGGTCGACGCGGTGCAGCGCCACCTCGCATTCGAAGTGCCCGCCGCCCGACCGCAGGTGGCGCCACTGGAACGATTGCGGCTCGCCGGCGAGCGCCGCCGCCACGTAGGTGGCCGCCCGCTCGCCCGACGCGCGGCCGTCCGCCTGCTCATGCGGCGAGAGGTCCGCGGGCACCATGCCGCGCAGCACGTGCACCGGAAGGCCGAACAACCGCTCCGCGCTGGCATTGCAGTCGAGGAAGCGCTCGGCGTCCATGAGCAGGACGGCCTCGGGCGTGGAGTCGAACAGCGTGCGGAACTGACCTTCCACCTCGATCATTCGGTCGCGTTCGCGCAGCAGCACGCTCTGGCGCGCGAACGCGAGGACCAGCACGACGCCCGAGCCGTAGGCGATCGAACTCTGCACCGCGAGCGGCACGTTGGGGAACTTGAATGCAGCGACCATGGCCCCGCAGGCGCCGACGACCGCGACGAGCGGCAGCAGGCGCAGCCAGCCTTCGTAGCGCCGCTCCCACTTGTGATTGGCGACCGGCGCCGGATTCCAGCGCGCCACGCCCACCCCGAGCAGGAGCGCCTGGAGGGAGAAGCACGCGTTGTACAGCGTGCCGTCCGTCAGCTGCCCTGCGAGCGTCATGGCGTTCCACTTCATCCACAGCGCGCCGCCCATGGCGAGGCTGCCCACGAACAGCAGCCAGCCCGCGTCCGCGCGCAGGCGCAGGGCCGGGACCATCATCGCCCCGATGCAGGCCGCCGCCAGCAGCCCGAGCGGGTACGCGACCAGCACCGCCATCTGCAACAACGTGTTGTCTCCGCGCAGCGGCAGGTAGAGCGCCAGCACCAGCGTGAGCGCGGCCACCGAGAAGGTGCCGGCGTCCAGCGCGACGATCCGCAGGCGACCGGGGCCTGCGTACGCCCCGGCCTCGCGCGCGATGCCGATCGCGCAGAACGTGCCGAGCATGAGGAAGAAGGCGTCCGATGGCGCGGGGAACGCGGTCCAGCCCGAGGCCACCTGCACGTCCCAGAGCACCTGGCCCACCGCGTAGCCCGTCACGGCGAGCGCGTACCACCTCAGCGAGGTGGAGCGTTCGGGCGGGCCGTGACGTACCGCGATCCACGCGAGCGCGGCGCAGGCGGCGTCCGAGAGCGTCCAGTGCACGTTGTCGAGCACGCGCCGGACGTCGGCGGAATGCGTGAAGCGCTCGGCGAGGACGATGCCGATCAGGAGAAGGCACGCGGGAACGAGCACGGGCGTGATGTGACGCCACGGCACCGGGCCGCGGACGGCGGCAGCCGTCGCGGGTTCCGAATCGGGCGCCTGAAGCGCCGAAACGTCCGTGGTCTCGGTGCTCAACCCGTCTCCTCGTCGCCGTGTTCCCGCGGCGCGCCGCATTCGCGCGCGCGGATGCCTGCAGCCGGACGCTCCGCGACGCACGGGAGGGACAGGCCGGGCGCCCCGACGAGGGCCGCCGCAGAAGATCATCGGCGCGCCGTGGCGCCTGCTGAAGCAAAACCCGGCGGCGACGCGTCCTGCGCGTCGCCGCCGGTGTCTGGCCTGACACGGAACGTCGGCCGGTCAGCCGGTCAGCGCTTCCCCGCCGGCGCCCGGCCCAGCCAGCGCAAGGCCTGGGTCATCAGCGAGTCCATCCCACCCGTGAGCAGGCCCGCGTTGAGGGAATCGTCGGGCATGAACGCACCCTCGAGGCGGCGGCCGTTGCGGTCCGACAGGATCCCGGTCGCGAAGCGCAGTTCGGCCCCGTCGCTCAGGCGAATACGCTCGCGGGCCTGCCCGTGGCCGGCGGTGGGCTCACCGAAGAAACGCGTGTTCGCACGCCCACGAAACGCCAGCGCCAGGGCCTCGCCGGCGCCGGACGTGCGCGGCCCGACCAGCACCGCGACCGGCAGGGAGTCCACGTGCAGTTCCGGGGAGACGACGGACACCAGCCGGCACTCCGGCGGTGCGCCCGGCTCGTACTCCACGAGGCCGTGGTGATGCGTCCAGCGCCCGCGGCGGCCGTCGGGGCGCTGCCAGCCGAGCAGCGTTCCCTCTCCCATCAGCGGCCCCAGGCCCGCCATGGCCGGCGCGATCTCGCCGCCCGTGACGACGCGCAGATCCACCAGCCAGCCGCGGATGCCCTTTGCGCCCAGCCTCGTGATCACGCTACGCGTGGTGTCCGCGAACGCGATCTCGATCGCCCTCGACTCCGAGGTGCAGCTCGGCATGCGGATCATCCCGATCGTGCTGTCCGGCGAAAGCACGTTCATCAACCTGAAGTTCTGCTCGAGCCCGACCAGGCGGGGAACGGCCGGGGGCACGAACTCGCCCTCGGAATCGAGACGGCGAACCGCGTAGCGCAGCGCGTCGCCGGCGTCGGCGGGCACCTTCCCGCCCAGCATCTGGGTGCGCGCCGCGCGCTGGAGCACGCCCCAGCTGAGCTGCGAGGTGAGCACGCTGCGCCGGCACAGCGAATCGAGCGCCGCGTCGAGATAGGCCCGCGCGCGCGGCGAAGACTGCGGCGCCTGCTCCGGCTCCAGCGCCTCCAGCACGACGTCGTCGACCCACGTCGTGCCGCCGCCCGGGACAACGATCCCGTAGGTCACGCGCTGCACCTCGGGCAGGACCGGCATGAGGACTTCGTAGCGGGTCCAGCCGGTGTCGCCCTCCGGCCAGCGACCCGCGGAGTCGTTCGAGGCGATCGTGTTCGACGAGGTGATCAGGTGAACCCACATCGACACGCGTCCCGCGCCCTCCGTGCGGATCCAGGCCGTCAGGCGCACCGCCACCGCACCGGCGCGCAGGCTGTCGGGCAGGGCGCGGACCAGCGCCACGTAGCCCTTCAGCCCGCTCGCCGAGAGCTTCACGGCGCGCTCGCCGCCGTGGCCCGGCGTGACGAGTTCCACGCGCGCCGTGGGCTGGTTGCCGCCGCGACGCCAGCCCGCCGGCCAGGTGGCGTTCGAATCGGCGCCGACCTCGAAGTCCGAAACGTCCGCGCGCGGCGCGGCCACGACGTGCACCGCACGCGCGGGCTGCCGGTTCGCCGCGCCGATCGAGGAGCCGGCGGCCAGGAGGAGCGTCGACGACAGGATCAACCATGATGCCAGAATGGAACGTCGCATAGGGACTCGCTTGCCCAGGACCGCACGCACGGGACGTGGATCCTGCATCAAGAGTTCATGTTCTCGAGAAACTTCTTGTTCGTCTTCGTGTCACTCATCCGTGTGATGAGGAACTCCATCGCCTCGACCGAGCTGAGCTCGTTGAGGAACCGGCGCAGGACCCAGACGCGCGACAGCACGTCCGGTGACATGAGCAGCTCCTCCTTGCGCGTGCCGGAGCGATTGATGTCGATGGCCGGGTAGATGCGCTTGTCCGCGATCTTGCGATCGAGCACGAGTTCCGAGTTCCCGGTGCCCTTGAACTCCTCGAAGATCACCTCGTCCATGCGCGAGCCGGTCTCGATGAGCGCCGTGGCGACGATCGTGAGCGAGCCGCCGCCCTCGATGTTGCGCGCGGAGCCGAAGAAGCGCTTGGGCCGCTGCAGCGCGTTGGCGTCCACGCCGCCCGAGAGGATCTTGCCCGAGTGCGGCACGACGGTATTGTGCGCGCGGGCCAGCCGCGTGATCGAGTCCAGCAGGATGATGACGTCGCGCTTGTGCTCGACCAGGCGCTTGGCCTTCTCGATCACCATGTCCGCGACCTGCACGTGGCGCTCGGCCGGTTCGTCGAACGTGCTCGAGACGACCTCGCCCTTCACCGTGCGCTGCATGTCGGTGACCTCCTCGGGGCGCTCGTCGATGAGCAGCACGATGAGCACCATCTCGGGG
>CAIXRL010000118.1 GCA_903921835.1 Candidatus Eiseniibacteriota bacterium
CGGCCGATCTTCTTGCGGCTGACGCGCATCTCGCACTCTCGGCGCACTGAATAATGCGGGCTAGGTTTGGCGAGGCCGGTGCGAGGAACACCCCGCGTGGCAATCGCGCCCGACGCCGACTCCTGCGCTCAGCTCGGCCGGACCTTCTCCACGTAGTCCGCCATCGCGCGCTCCATCCCGACGTCGCGCCTGGCGCGTTCGGACAGGAACCACTTGTGCTCGAGCACCTGGCAGTACAGCTCAGCCGGATCCTCCCCGCTGACCAGCACGGGCGCGAGCGCCTTCATCGCGCTCTCCCACCGTTCGCTCTGCCAGTGAAACGCCGCCTCCGAGAGCGCGACGCTGCGGTTGATCCTCTTCGCCAGTGTCGCCCGCAGCTCGCGCACTTCGTTCAGCATCAGCTCGGCCTGGCGCTCGCCCGCGACCAGGCCGGTGAGGTTGTGGAACTCGTGCCGGTGATAGTCGCGGTCGGTGACGATCGTGCGCATGCGGAGCCGGTCTCCCTCGCCGGTGGCCTCGAGCTCGAGCTCTCCCACCGAGAACCCGAGCGCGTTCAGCCTGCGGATGCGGTCCTGGATCCGCCACTGCTCGCCCGGCACCACGAACTCTTCGCGCGTGACCTCGGCCCAGAGCTGCTCGTAGCGCTCGCGGATGTGCGTGCCGGTCTCGAACGCGTCGAGCGAGCCGGGCAGCTCCGAGAGCATCTCGAGGTCGCACAGGTCGCCGGCGATGTTCTCCTCGAGGATCATCAGGTCCTGCCGCCGCGGACCGTTGCCGAGCGTGTCGTGGTGCTCGGTGGTCTCGGCGTCCACCAGGAACGCGCGCAGCTCGCCGGCGTCGCGGCGGAAGAGCGTGTTGGAGAGCGAACAGTCGCCCCAGTAGAAACCCGCGAGGTGCAGCCGCACGAGCAGGCCCGCCATGGCGTCCAGCAGCCGGACCCGGTAGCGCGCCAGTCCGGGGTGCTGGAACAGCGTACGGTAGGGCAGCGAGGCGTCCAGGTAGCGCGTCACGAGCAGGCTCACCTCTTCTCCATCCTCGTGCCGGGCCCGCGCGTGCCCGGCAGCGATCACCGTCGGCAGGCCGCGCTCCTCCAGCTGCACCAGCATGTCGTACTCGCGCTCGGCGCAGCCGTCGGCCAGTTCCTTCACGGCGTAGATGGCGGAGCCGTAGCTCACGAACTGAACTTCGTGGCGCGACAGTCCGCGCTGCACGTCCACGAGCCGCGGGCACTCGTCGCGCCAGCGCGCCAGCGGCAGCCGCCACGGCAGGTCGAGGAAGTCGGGATGCCCCGGCCGCAACTGCAGCACGAGCAGGCCGGTCATGCCCTCGGCGGCCGCCATGCTATTCGTCCCGCCAGCGCATGAACACGCCACGCCGCGCCATCTCGTCCACGATGAAGCGGTACGCATCACCGTCGCGCGCCACGAGTTCGAGCGGGTGCACGCCGGGCTCGCGCGCGCCGCCACGCGCCACGAGCTGCGCGGTGACGGAGGTCGTGAGCGCCGTCGTGCGCGCCATGGCGGTGAGCTCTTCGCCCTCGTCCCAGCGGCTCACCAGCGTCATGCGCGCCGCACGGTCCTTCCAGCGCGCGCGCACCACCATGGCCACCAGGTCGCGCGGCGGCTCGACCGCGCAGCGCGCGCGGAACTCATCGAGAAAGCGCCCGCTCGCGACCAGCGGCTTCACCGCCGCGGCGTGGCCGGGCCAGCGCAGCGTGCGCTCGGACATATGCGGCACGTCGGGCATGGTGTCGATCAGCGTGCGCAGACCGTCGCTCAGGAACGCCTCCATCGTGCCCGCGCCCTCGACCTCGATCGTCTCCATCTCCGAGAACACCGGCAGCGTGACGGGCCTGCGGTCGCGCACGAAACGTGCGGGCCGCACGTACTCCTCGAGCAGGTCGTCCAGCGACCACGTGACGACGTAGCCGTAGGGCCGCGACGGATCCTCGGCGACGCCGCCGACGTAGATCACCAACTCCTCGACCGGTCCGAGCGCGGCGGCGTGGCCGCAGCACAGGTGCGAGAGCCCCGGCGCGAGGCCGCAATCGGGCAGGATGGCAATGCCGGCGGCGCGCGCGGCGGCGTCGAGCTGCAGCGGGTTCTCGGCGCAGAAGCTGACGTCCACCAGCGGACGCTTCGCCTCGATCGCCGCCTGCATCACGCCCCAGCCGAAGCGCGAGGGCAGCGCGCCGACGACGAGGTCGTGCGCGTGCACGAGTTTCACGAGCGCGGCGGGGTCGGACAGGTCGGCGGCCAGCCAGCGCAGGTTGGAGTGCGCCGCGAGCCGCGGCTCGCGGACGTCCGCGACGGTAATGCGGGCCGAGCCCAGCGAGCGGGCGAGATCGCCGGCGATGACGCGGCCCTGCTGGCCGCCGCCGAGCACCAGGATGTTCATGCGTGCCTCCGTGGATGAGCGGACAGTGTACCGGACCGCCCGCGGGAATCCAGCCGGCAGCGCGGCTCCAGCCGGCCCCCGGCCTGTTGGCCCACGTCAGCCTCCCGGCGCGCTATACTTCTGGGGACGTTTCCCTGCACCGCACCCGAGGCTTTCCATGCGTCCCGCACCTCGCTCCCGCTTCCCGCTCGCCGCCCTCGTGGCCGCGTGTCTCGCCTTCGCCCCGGTCGCGGCGCACGCCGCCATCACTATCGGCCAGGGTCCCGCCGTGGGCACCGATCGCGCCGGGGTCACGTGGTACCAGGAGTTCCAGGACTGGACGCACGCCGACCTCAAGGCGCTCGACCCGGTCGGCTCGTCGGACTCGCGCTACCTCTACAACGACGGCCTCGACGATTCGCGCGACCTGGCGGCCTTCTACGAACGCGAGGAGAACGGCAAGGTCTACCTCCGCGCCGACTTTCACGACCTCGCGCTGGGCGCCGAGACGAGCGGGCTCAACCTGTACATCGCGATCGACTGCGCGGGCGGCGGGCAGGTGTGGCTGCCCGACAACATCAACGCGCAGACCGACCACCCGTGGGAGCTGGCGCTGTGCATCTACCAGTCGGGCACCAGCTACGGCACCGACTACCGCATCTACGACCAGAACTGGAACAACATCACCACCGGCTATCTGGGCTCGTACTGGAACAGCCAGCTGGACGCGGTCGAGCTGGGCATCGACCGCCAGCTGCTGCTCAACGCGGGCTGGAACGGCGCCTCGCCCCTCGCCTTCCAGGTCTACACGGCGAAGGACAACGCCCCCGCGAGCAGCTGCGCCAGCGGAGCCAAGATTGCCGACGCGTTCACCGACCAGGACCGCGCGTGCAGCGACGGCGTCCTGAACGGCGCCATCCTCTCCACCGGCACGGCGGGGCTCGTCTACTACGCGTCCATCGCGCACGGCAACCAGTCGGTGAACCACGCCGGCGACATCGCGGCGCACATCTACGACAGCCAGGCCAGCACCGGCATCACGGGCGGCACGGGCTTCCAGCGCACGCTCGACACCCACGGCATGTTCAACGTGCCGCTGAACATCCACCCCAGCGGCACGCTGACCACCGCGTGCCTGTGGGCGGCCAGCCCCGCGGGCGCGTCCGATCCGCAGGACGGGCCGGCGTTCCTCGCGCGCATCCGCCAGTTCGTGGACGGCGACCAGTCCAGCACACCGGGCTCGCTGCTGGGCGGCGTGTACTCCGAGCACATCCTGCCGTACTTCGAGGGCGCGGTGAACGCCGCGGCGATCGCGTTCACCGACTCGCTCAACCAGGCCGTCTACGGCGTGAGCGCGGCGCAGGCGCAGGTCATGCACACGCCCGAGCGCGTGATCCGCTCCACGAGCACCGGCTTCTCGCCGCTCACCGGCCACACGTTTGCCGACATCGCCGCGAGCCCCTACCAGGCCACGGTGATCGACGAGGTCACGCACCTGCACTCGTGGTTCTACCCCGGCGAGGACTGCGCCGGCGACTACGGCTACCGCCACAAGGTGCACCGGATCAACGGCGTCTACTGCTTCGTGATCAACGACCGCGAGGACCAGGAGAAGTTCGGCAACTGGGAC
>CAIXRL010000119.1 GCA_903921835.1 Candidatus Eiseniibacteriota bacterium
ATCGTCGGCGCGCCGGCCCGGCCCGGTCGATTTATGAACCGCGAGCCGAGAGTGCGAAATGTGCGGCAGGCGTAAGGAGATCGGCCGGCTGCGATGGAACCGGGCAGTCAACACGATGAGGAAGCGTCCGGTCGATCGCCGCAGCGGATGCCGCGCAGATCGCGCTCGCAGGCCGCGGGCTCATGAATCGACCGGGCTGAGCGTGCGAGAGTGGCGGAACTGGCAGACGCGCCGGACTTAGGATCCGGTGGGGAAACCCATGGGGGTTCAAGTCCCCCCTCTCGCACCAGTGACCTGTCGAACGCCCTGTGCGTGAAGACGCTGCGACACGCGCGCATCGGCCGCTACACCGCGGCGCTGGAGGCAAGCGACCTGCGCGCGGGGATCTACTTCGTGCGCATGCAGGCGAAGGGCGTGAACCTCACGCGGCGCCTGGTGGTCATAGAATGAGGTGTTGCGCCAAAGCGAGGGAGGCTGCCGTGGGTACTGGCCGCTCGATTCTGTCTGTAACGCTCCTGCTGTTTGTCCTCGCGGTCGCGCCCGACGCAGGCGCTGCCGAATCTGCAACCGCGAACCCACGGCCCCGCCCGGAGACCGTTGCGCTGCCGAGGCCGGACCTCGGGGGCAGGGTCACTTTGGATGGGGCTCTGGCCCAGCGTCGCTCGGTGCGCGAGTACGCTCCAGGCCCGCTCAAGCTGGCCGAAGTCGCGCAACTCGCATGGGCCGCGCAGGGCATCACGAGCCCCGACGGCAAGCGCACCGCGCCCTCGGCGCGCGCTGTCTACCCGCTCACCGTCTACCTCGTCGCGAACGACGTCGCCGGCCTCGCCGTCGGCGTCTACCGCTACGTGCCGAAGAGTCACGCGCTCGCTCTCGTCGCGGCTGGCGACCATGTCACAGCGGTGTCCGCAGCCACTTCCCGCGAGGAGTTCATCGCGCATGCCCCGCTCGTCATTGTCGTTTCCGGGGACAGCACGCTCGCGGCGGAGAAGTTCGGTGGGCGCGCCGAGCGGTGGACCGCCATGGAGACCGGCTTCGTTGTGCAGGACGTCTACCTCGAGGCCACCGCGCTCGGCCTCGGCACCGTGATGGTGGGCGGCTTCGACGACATCGCGCTGCGCGGCGCGATCGGCCTGCCCACGAGCCAGGTGCCGTTTGCAGTCATGCCGGTCGGCAGAAGGAAGTAGGGGGCGACGCAAGGGGGACGGAATGAGCACCTGTCAGAGAGGCGCTCGGCCATTGCCAACATGATCATGGTCTCTGCAGGAACGGGAACGCGCTCAGAGAAGCGCCAAGTAGCGTTCGGTGATTCGGCCTCAGTCGTGGGGAGCGCGGCGAAGAAGGCTCTGGCCACAACTGAGGCGACGGGTGCGTTGGCAGCGGCATCCACCCGCAAGCCCGGTCGCGCCGGAGGTCACCTCATCGCGTGTGCCAGACGTAGAGGGCCTCCCGGGTGAGACCGATCGTCATCGCGACAATGAAGCCGGCGAGCAGAAGGGTCACCAGGCCGAGCGATGCCCGCCCGATCGCCCCCTGCATCGGCGGGAGGGCGCGCCCTGCGCCGCGGGCGTGGCGGTGGAGTCGGCGTCCTGAGCGCTCCGTGAAGCGGAGCCGGATGCGCCCACGCTCGCGGCCGCTCGCGATCCGCGCCGTGGCGTCCAACCTGGTGCGCGGTGATGCGCTGAACTTCGTGGTATCGCTGGCCAGCGCTGAACCCGCCACCGTGCGCGTGCTTGACCTCGCAGGTCGAGTCGTGCGCCAGCAGGCCGTGCCCGCCACCCTGTCGGGTTCGATGAGCTTGTCGCTCGGGGGCGGTACGCCACTGCGCCCCGGCGTCTATCTGCTCGGGCTTCGGCAGGCCAGCCAGCGTGCGGTCACGCGGTTCATGTACCTGCGGCGCCACCAGCAACTGCAGCGGGCGCGCTTCGAGAGTGCTTCGGCTCAACCGTGATCGCGAGCTCCCATCTGGTGCATCAGCGTCGGCAATCTGGCTCGCGTCGGGCGGCCGCCCCCTCGCGGTGCGCCGGGGACTGTCTGCGGTGAGGACGGGTGGCCCCAGAGGGTTCGGGTTCCTCTCCCGGCATCAGAACTCCCGGCATCAGAACTGGAAGCGTGCCTCGCCGGCGCGGTATGCTGCTCTCCTCACGTCTGCAGGCATCTACCCTCCACGCTTCATCCGGGAGACATCATGCTCCTTCGCCACCGTTTCCTGCTCGCTCTTGCGCTGGTCCTGCTCGTTCCGGCCGCGGTCCGCGCACAGATTCCCAATTCCGGTTTCGAGAACTGGACCAGCGGGGATCCCGACAACTGGGTCACGAGCAACGTGCCGTCCTTCGCCACGCCGGTCTCGCAGTCGAGCGCCGCGCACGGCGGCGCGAGCGCCGTCAGGGGCACCGTCGTGTTGTTCTACTCGCTCTTGATGGCGCCGGTCCTGCAGTCCGGGCCCGGGGGGCATGGATTCGGCTGCACGTCACGGCCGACATCGATTGACGGCTACTACCAGTTCCACTCGGTGGGCGGCGACAGATTCGGGGTCAACACGATTCTCTACAAGGGTGTCGTCGCCGGCACCGTGATCGCCAACGCGGCGTCCGCGAACGCGACCGAGGTCGCGGGTTGGACGCACTTCAGCGTGCCCTTCAGCTACGTTTCGAGCGCCAATCCGGACACGTGCATCATCCAGATCATGATCGTGGGTCCGGTCACCGGCAACGACTACCACGTGGGGTCGTACTTCCTCCTGGACGACCTCTCCTTCGGCGGTGCGACCGGCGTGGACGGTCCGCCGGCGTCCCAGCCCACGGCGACGGCGTTCCTGGAGAACGCGCCGAACCCGTTCGCGAGTACCACCACCGTGGCGTTCACGCTTGCGCGGTCCTCGAGCGTCACGCTCCAGGTCTTCGACATGCAGGGCCGCATGGTGGCGACGCTTCTCGAGGGGCCGATGGACGCGGGGCAACACCAGGCGTCATGGGACGCTTCGCAGCAGCCGAGCGGCCTCTACTGGTGCCGGCTGACCTCGGGCGGGGTCACGCGGTCGCGCCGGCTGGTCTGCATGCGCTGACGCGCCGCGGTGTGAGGCCGCGGCATCAAGCCAGGGCAGGCTCCGGAATGGGATTCTGAAGCGGACGTCGGCCGAGGTGCTTGGGGCGCAACTTTCGTCCGATGCATCGACCCAGGGCCGTCGGGACGACGAGTTGCAGCCAACTCCGAATCACCGGGAGTCGCCTAACCCGCATTATTCATGAACCGCGAGCCGAGAGTGCGAGATGTGCGTCAGCCGCAAGAAGATCGGCCGGCCGGACCCACCTTCGGTGGGTACCCCGGAACCGTGTTGTCAACACGATGAGGAC
>CAIXRL010000120.1 GCA_903921835.1 Candidatus Eiseniibacteriota bacterium
ACGAAGTCCTCGCGCAGGAAGCGCGTCGGGCCGTAGCCGTGCGGCTGGTAGACCGCGAGCACGCGCCTGCCGCGCAGCCGCGCGGTCATCAGCGTGGCGTGCACCTTGGCGGGATTGTGCGCGAAGTCGTCCACGCCCTCGACGCCGCGCGCGACGCCGAGCGACTGGAAGCGGCGAGCGACGCCCTGGAACGCGGCGAGCGGCGCGGCCATGGCCGCGGTCTCGACACCCACGGCGCGGCACGCGGCGATGGCGGCCAGCGCGTTCTCGACGTTGTGCGCGCCGGGCACCGGCAGCGTGAACGCGACGCCGTCCACGGTGAAGCGGCTGGCGGCAGGAGCCAGTTCGACGTCACGCCCGCGCACCGCGGCGAGCTCGCCGAAACCGAACACGAGCGCGCCGTCGCGCAAGTGTCCGAGCGCGGCGTCCTCGCCGCAGACGAACGTCTCGCGCGTGCGTGAGCGCAGGGTGGCGAACATGGCCGCGACCTCCGTCTCGGGGCGGTGGTCGCGCGTCAGGTTCAGCACCACGCCGACCGCGGGCGCGTAGCGCACCAGCGAACCGTCGCTCTCGTCGGCCTCCAGCACGAGCAGGTCGGAGCCGCCCGCCCAGGCGTTG
Organism: Candidatus Eiseniibacteriota bacterium; assembly: GCA_903921835.1. Classification (GTDB taxonomy): domain Bacteria; phylum Eisenbacteria; class RBG-16-71-46; order RBG-16-71-46; family RBG-16-71-46; genus CAIXRL01. Next base: position 619 of record CAIXRL010000120.1, read on the forward strand.
CCCCACAGGTCCTCGCGCTGCAGCGCCACCAGGTCGCCGCCGGTGATCACGGAAGGATCGCGCCCCACGCCGCGCAGGATCTCGAACACCATCGCGACCACGGTGGACTTGCCGCTGGTGCCCGCGATCGCGAGCGAGCGCAGCGACGCCACCCAGTGCGCCAGCAGTTCCGAGCGGTGCACGATGGGCAGGCCGCGCCGCTTCGCTTCGCTGAAGTCCGCCACGCGCTCCTCGACCGCGGTGCTCACCACCAGCGCCGCGCAGTCGCCGCGCGCGCCTGAGCCGTCCTGCGGCAGCACCGCGACACCGAGCCGCTCCAGGCGCGCGCGCGCCTCGGGCCGCTCGTCGCGATCGAAACCGCGATCGCTGCCGCTGGCGACCCCGCCGAGCATGGCCTGGAACTGCGCCAGCGCGCTCATGCCGCTGCCCCCCACGCCCGCGTAGTGAAACCGCGCGCCCGAGCGCGGGTCCGGCATGGCGCCGGGCTCCGGCGCCACGATCACGACCGGATCGCCCTCGCGCACGCGGCCGAAGACCTCGATGACGTCGGCGTTGCCGAGCCGGATGCAGCCGTGCGAGGCCGGCTCGCCGATGCGGTCCTCGTGGTTGGTGCCGTGCAGGTAGATGTAGCGCTCCAGCGAATCGCACCCCGGCCCGCGGTTGATGCCCTCCTCGAGCCCCTCGAGCGTCAGGATGCGGGTGAGGATGAGCTCGTCGTCGCGCGTCTCGCCCTGCCACCGCTCGCCGGTGGGCTCGCGGCTCGTGAACACGGTGCCGCTCTCCGCGCCATCGCCGATGCGACCGTGGATGCGATGCCAGCCCGGCGGCGTGCGGAACGAGCCCGACTCGCCGCCGATGCCGTTCTCCGCCGTGGACACGCGCCACTCGCCCGTCACGATCCCGCTCTCGACCAGCACGAGCCGCTGGGCCGTCACATCCACGAGCAGGTAGCGCGCGGGCGGATCGCGAAACGGCGAGCGCGCGCGGCCGAGCGCGGCGGTGAGCAGGGGCGCGAGCGCCGGATCGGAAACGATGGGGAGGGCGGGCATCGGGCGGCAGGATGACACGGAAGACCGCCGGCGTGTGCAAGAGAACGAGGACCCGCCCGAAGGCTGGTCCCCGTCCCGAACCGCGAGCGACCCGCGGGAGAAAGCGATTGCTTCGGGAGCACGACCCGATCGACGTGCGCGCCCACGACCGGCCCGGCAGGAAACGCGGCGCCTCACTCGCCGGGCCAACGTGCAGATTATGTCAAATGCGACCTGACGTTTTCAATACATTTATTTCGGCGGCGGGCGGACGGATGCCACCGCTGCCTCGGCGGCGCATTGCCGCCCGGCTGCTGTTCGGGACCGCCGCGGGCTTCCGCGGCCCGGAAACGCTATCCTGCCCCTCCCCGGCGCGACCCACGCGCGGGGCCGCCTGACCGCCCACGGAATCCGCCATGACCCCGGTATTCGACGACGATTGCATGCGCGACCTGACCTCGCGGCTGGCCGCCTCCGAGCAGGCCTTCGGCTCCGCCCACCCGGGAGCGCCGCCTGCCCGCCAGAGCGTCCACACGGTCTACGGCGGTGCGCACCTGTTCGCGGACGACACCGTGGCGCGCCT
>CAIXRL010000121.1 GCA_903921835.1 Candidatus Eiseniibacteriota bacterium
CGGACCGCGGAGCGCGCGCGGCGACCACCGCGGCGACCGGGACAGATCGCGCGGCCGCGGCGATCAGAGCGGCGACCGATACATGTCGCCCGCCTCGCCGCACAACCACCAACGCCAGCTCAGTCGAGCGGAGCCTCCGCCTCGACCTCGCGCACGCCGTGCCGCAGCATCAGCACCAGCGGCACGCTGAGCACGAACAGCACCGCGATCATCCCGAAGACGTGGTTGTACGCCAGCACCGCCGCCTGCCGGCCGATCAGGCCGTTGAGCACCCGCAACGTGCGCGCCCGCGCGGTCATCAGGTCCGCTCCCTGGCTGGCCATGAGCGCGGTCATGCGCTCGATCCACTGCGTCCCCACGATCCCCACGCCCGCCCTCTCGGACACCAGCGCGTGGTAGCGCGCGGCGCTCGAGCTCAGCGTCGTGGCCGCGACGGCGACCCCGACGCTGCCCATCACCTGGCGCACGACGTTGTACAGGCCCGTCGCTGCGGTCATGCTCGGTTTCGAGATCGTCGACAGCGCCGCCGTGCTGAGCGCGACGAAGATCAGGCTGAAGCCGACCCCCTGCCACACCTGCGGCCAGAACAGGTCCCAGTAGCCGACCGACGTCGTCAGCCGCGACATCATGTAGAAGCCCGCGCTGGACACGAGGAGACCCGATCCCACCAGCACGCGCGGCCCGAGCCGGTTGTAGAACCGCCCGCCGATCGGCATGAGCACCGCCATGGCGAGGCTGCGGGGCATCATCGTCATGCCGGACTGCATGGCGTTGAAGCCGAGCAGCTGCTGCAGCATCACCGGCAGCAGGAACAGGCTGCCGTTCAGCGCGAAGCCGAGCACGCCGCCCAGCGCGGTGGCCGAGCTGAAGCAGATGTTGCGGAGGATGCGCAGGTTGACCGCCGGCCGCTCGGCCGTCAGCTCGCGCCAGACGAACAGCACCAGGCCGGCCGCGGCCACGATCGCGAGCCGCACGATGAACGACGAGTGGAACCAGTCGTTGCGCTCTCCCTCCTCGAGCATCAGCTGGAGCGAGCCGAGGCCCACCACGAGCAGCCCCAGCCCGGACCAGTCGATCGCGCCCTTCTCGCGCACCAGGTAGGCCGGGTCTTCGATGAACCGCGCCACCAGGATCAGGTTGAGGACCCCGATGGGCACGTTGATGTAGAAGATCCACGGCCACGAGTACGTGTCGGTGATCCAGCCCCCGAGCGTCGGGCCGAACGCCGGCGCGAGAACCGCCCCGAGCCCGTACAGGCCCATCGCGATGCCCTGCTCCTCGGGCGGGAAGCTCTCGCGCAGGATCGCCTGCGACACGGTCAGCAGCACGCCGCCGCCGAACCCCTGCAGGACGCGGAACATCACCATCGCGCCCAGGGTGTGCGCGAGGCCGCAGGCCATGGAGGAGACAGTGAAGAGCAGCACGCTCGCCATGTAGAAGCTCTTGCGGCCGAAGCGGGCGGCGAGCAGGCCGGTGATCGGCATGACGATCACCTGGGCGAGGATGTACGCCGTCACCGCCCAGGTGATCTCCTCGAGCGTCGCCCCGAGCGTGCCCGACATGTTGGGCAACGCCACGTTCACGATGCTCGAATCGAGCACGGCCATGATCGTGCCCGTGAGCACGGTCGCGGCCACGACCCACTTGTGCGCCGCCGGTCGACTTCCCGCGTCGCTCATCCGGCGTGGACGCCGCCGGGCCCGCTGCCATGGGCCTTCACGTCCGCCGCCGGCATCCGCTCGCGGACCAGGCGCGCCACCATCGTCACCGCATCCTCGACCGTGAGCTTCGCCATGTTGAACTGCAGGTCGTACAGCGCGTCGTTGTGCCAGTCGGTATGGAAATAGCGCTGAACGTAGGCCGGGCGCTCGACGTCCGCCTGCCGCACCTGCGCAGGAGCCCTGGCCGGGTCCACCTGCAGGCGGCCGACGATGCGGCGCACGCGCGCCTCGAACGGCCCGTAGAGGAAGACGTGCAGCGTGTCCGGGCGGCCCGCGAAGATGCACTGCGATCCGTGCCCCACGACGATCAGCGGAGGCGCCGCCCCGGCCTGCTGGATGACGCGCGTCGCGGCGTGGGCGATCTGGTCATGGCTCGGCAGGCCCTGGGGCGGCGGGAACTCGTAGAGCTCCGGCTGCGGGATGACCAGCAGATTCGCGATACGTGCGAGCAGTGAGGGCGGGTGCTCGTCGAAGTGCTCGACCGTCTCGTCGTCCATGCGCACGCTCGCCGCGATCCGGTGGACGATGTCGTGGTCGAGCACGGGCCAACCCAGCTGCACGCCCAGGTCGCCGGCGAACTGGCTGCCGCCGGCGCCGAACTCGCGGCTCACGGTGATCAGTTGGATCGGATGCCGGTTCATCAGCTGCCTCCCCCCTGCTTTCGATGACCCGGCGTCCGCGGCTGGCGCCGGGGAAGGGCCTCGACGGGCCGCAGCGCGGCCAGCAGGAACTCCAGGGTGGAATCGATCAGGCGATCGTTGCCGATGCGCAGCGCGGGTACGGTATCGGCATACTGCTGGTAGATGATCTGGCCGAGCAGGCCGGTGATCACCACGCGGGCGGCCACTTCGGCGTCCGCGTTGGAGCGAAACTCGCCCGCGGCCACGCCCTCGGCGATCAGCGAAGCGACGAGGCGCCAGCCCTTCACGGGGCCGTTGGCGAGCCACCGCCGGTAGACGCCCGGCGCCTCGTGCGCGATGCCCTGCAGAAGCGTCAGCACGTCGCGCCGGGCCGGGTCCTCGCCGCCGAACGCCCTGCGCAGGACCAGCCGCAGGCGCTCGGAGGCCGGGCCCGACCGGCCGCGCAGCACGTCGTTCAGGCGCCCGAGGGCGCGCTCCTGGTGCTGTTCGAGCGCGCGCAGGAGCAGCTCCTCCTTGTCGGAGAAGTAATGGTACACCGCGCCCTTGGTCACGCCCGCCTCCGCCGCCACTTCCTCGAGGCGCGTGTTGCGGTAGCCCCGGGCGGCGAAGACGCGGAGCGCAGCGTCCAGCAACTCGAACGGCCTCTCGTCGGGACGGCGCTGCCGGCGCGGTCGGTGCACGACCGGCGGCGTGGGGCCCACGGTCCCGCGGGGCATTCGTGTCCGGGCAGGGCGAGATAACATACCGGCGCGTATGTTATTGCCCGGCCCGCGACCGGTCAAGTGGCGGAAGACGTCGGCTCTCCGGAGCCGAATCAGCTCCGCGCGTGCTTCGCCGCCATGACCAGCGCCGCGCCCGCGAAGTACGCCACGACCCAGTACAGGTAGGCGAGCCGCGCGTACAGGTGCCGGCCCGCGGGGATCGGGGCGTCGCCGCTGGCGCGCCAGTGCCGCCAGATGAGCGCGACGTCCGTCGCCATGAGCGCGAGCGCCGAGTAGCCGAGCCAGCCGTGGACGGTGGGCGCGATGCCGCCCGTGGCGGCGATCATCAGCGCCGTGGCGACGACGTCGAACGCGAGGCCCGCGGACAGGAAGCCGAGCACACCGGCGCTCGCCCGGTGACCCCGCTGCTCCTTCAGCGTGCCGATGGTGTACAGGATGAGCGCGATCGTGACCGTGCCCACGGCGGCCATGCGGATGGGATTCAAGCGGGGCTCCTCTGCATGATTTCGGCGCCGCCGGGGCGGCAACGTTCCGGAGTTGTTCACGTTTGCACGGGCACGGTCGCCGCCCGACCGACAAAATGTCAAGGGGACTGCCCTTCCGCCATCCCGCGGCACCCCGGGCAGCCCCGCCCGGAACGCAACGCGTTGCCCTGTAAACGCCCGCGACTTCCGTGCCAGCGGCACGCCCCCTGCTCTTGCATGGTGGCGTGCACTCCGTCCCGGGGCGGGCTTCTGGCCCGTACGCCGGCACGGCCGCGATTCCGAGGAGGCCGACCATCATGCCGCAGCGCATCCTTCTGGGCGACGAAGCCGTGGCGCTGGGCGCCGTCCACGCCGGGCTGACCGCCGCCTACGCCTACCCTGGGACCCCGTCCACCGAGATCCTGGAGTTCCTGCTCGACCTGGAGGAACGCCACGGCGGGCCGCACGCCGCGTGGTGCGCGAACGAGAAGACCGCGTACGAGGCCGCGCTGGGCGTCTGCTTCGCCGGCCGGCGTGCGCTGGTGGCCATGAAGCACGTCGGCCTCAACGTCGCGGCGGACCCGTTCATGAACTCGGCGCTGGTCGCGACGCACGGCGGACTCGTGGTCGCGGTGGCCGACGATCCCGGCATGCACAGCTCGCAGAACGAGCAGGACACACGCTGGTACGCCGACTTCGCGCGCGTGCCTTGCCTGGAGCCGGCGACGCAGCAGGAAGCGTACGACATGGCGCGCGAGGCGTTCGACCTTTCGGAGCGCTTCGGCGTGCCGGTCGTTCTGCGCCTGGTGACGCGCCTCTCGCACAGCCGCACCAGCGTCGAGGTCGGCGAGGCGCGCGAGCAGAACGTCGTCCGCAAGGCGCCGCAGCCGTCCACGTGGGTGCTGCTGCCCGGCAACGCCCGCCGGCAGTGGCAGGCGCTCGTGGATCGCCAGGCGGAGATCACGGCGACCATGGCCGCCTCGCGCTGGAATGCGCTCACGCTGAACGCCGGGCGGCGCGAACTGGGCGTCATCACCACGGGAATCTCGCGCAACTACCTGCGCGAGAACCTGCCCGACCTGGGCTGGGAGCCATCGCACCTGCACATCGGCGCGTATCCCATTCCCGCCGACAAGGTCCGCGCGCTGGCCGCGCACTGCGAGCGCGTGCTGGTGCTCGAGGACGGCTACCCCTATGTCGAGCGCCTGATGCGCGGGCTGCTGCCGCCGGGCGTCGCGATCGCGGGCCGCATGAGCGGGGAGGTGCCCTCCACGGGCGAGCTGTCGCCCGAGATCGTGCGCACCGCGCTCGGGATCCCGGTGCGTGCGGGCGTCGCGCTGGAGGGGTTTGTGCTCCCCAACCGCCCGCCGCAACTCTGCCAGGGCTGCCCGCACGGCCACGCGTACACGTCGCTCAAGGAGGCGCTGCTCGGCTACGGCGCCACCATGGTCACCGCGGACATCGGCTGCTACACGCTCGGGGCGCTGCCGCCCTACTCGGCCATCGAGTCGTGCGTCTGCATGGGCGCCTCCATCGGCATGGCGCGCGGCGCGGCAGAGGCGGGATTTTCGCCGGTGGCCGCGGTCATCGGTGACGGCACGTTCATGCACTCCGGAATCCCGTCGCTGGTGGACGCGGCGGCGGCGAACGCGAACATGACGCTGCTCATCCTGGACAACCAGGCCACGGCCATGACGGGCGTGCAGGATCCGCTCGTGACCTCGTCGCGGCTCAGGGAGATCGTGCTCGGCTGCGGCGTGGATCCCGCGCACCTGCACGTCGTGGACGCGCACCCGCGCAAGGTCCACGAGAACGCCGCGGTGCTCAAGCGCGAACTGGACCACCCCGGCCTGTCCGTCGTGATCGCGGTGCGCGAGTGCAAGGTCGCCGCGAAGAAGCGGGCGCGGACGACGACGGCGGTGACGTCATGACCTACGACATCGTGCTCGCGGGGGTCGGCGGGCAGGGCGTGCTCTCGATGGCGGCGCTGATCGCGCGCGCGGCCATGGCGGAGGGCCTGCACGTGAAGCAGTCCGAGGTGCACGGCATGGCGCAGCGCGGCGGCGCCGTGCAGGCGCACCTGCGGCTCTCGGACGGCGTGATCGAAAGCGACCTGATCCCGCGCGGCGCCGCGAACCTCATCCTGAGCCTGGAGCCGGTCGAGGCCCTGCGCTACCTGGCGTGGCTCTCGCCCGCGGGAACACTGGTCACGTCTGCCAACGCATTCGTGAACATCCCCGACTACCCGGCGCAGGAGGAGGTGCTGCGCCACGTGCGCGCGCTGCCGCACGCCATCGTCGTCGAGGCGGAACGCATCGCCGAGGAGTCCGGAGACCTGCTCGCGGTGAACACGGTCATGGTCGGCGCGGCGTCCCACCTGCTGCCGCTCGCGTCCGCATCGCTCGAGGGTGCGATCCGCACGACGTTCAACCGCAAGAGCGAGGCCACGCAGGCCGCCAATCGGGTGGCGTTCGCCGCCGGCCGGCGGGCCGCCTCGTGAACCCGCGCACGGCCACGCCGCCGCCCACCACGCCCGCCGAGCTGATCGATCGCGCCAGCCGGCGCCCCGAGGGCGTGCTGCTGGAGCCCGACGGCCTCGACCTGCTCGCGTTGCTCGGCTTTCACGTGCCGCGCCGCGTGCGCGCCCGCGACGCCGCCGAGATCGCGCGCATGCCGTGGCCCTCGCTGCCCGGCGAGCGCGTCGTGCTCAAGGCCGTCTCGCCGCAGCTGCTGCACAAGACCGACGCGGGCGCGGTGGCCGTGCTGCCCAACCGCTCCCGGACGGTCGCCGCGGCCGCGCGCGAGATGGAGACGCGCCTCGCCGACCGGGCGCTCGAGGGCTTCCTGCTCTGTGAGTTCGTCCCGCACGAGAGCGGCCCCGGAGCCGAGTTCCTGCTCGGGCTGCGGCACACGCGCGACTTCGGCCCCGTCGTGACCCTGGCGCTCGGCGGCGTGCACGCCGAATTCCTGGCGCACGCGCTGCGCGACGGCGAGGCGCTCGCCGTCTTCTCGCCCGAGCTCATGCGCGAGCGCACGCTCGAGGCGACGCTCGCCCGTTTCGCCCCGGCGCGGCTCGCCACCGAGCCGCAGCGCGGCCAGGCGCCACGCGTGTCCCGCGACGCGCTGCTGGCGGCGGTCAGGGGCATGCTCGCGCTGGGACGGATGCGCGAGGCCGCGGCGCTCGACGAGTTCGAGGTCAACCCGCTCGTGGTCAGCGAGGGCAGGCTCGTGGCGCTGGATGCGCTCGGCACGTTCGCGAAGGTGCGCGAACTTCCCGCCGCTCCCCGCCCGGTTCATCGCATCCGCGCCCTGCTCGAGCCGCGCACGATCGCGGTGATGGGCGTCTCCGAGAAGTCCATGAACCCCGGCCGCATCATCCTGCGCAACGTGCTGCGCGAGGGGTTCCCGCCCGGAGCCGTGACGGTGATCAAGCCCGACGCGAACCGCATCGACGGCTGTGCCTGCGTGGACGGGATCGCCGATCTCCCGGCGCCGGTGGACCTGCTCGTGCTGAGCGTCGCCGCGCCGCAGGCCGCGGAGGCGCTGATCGCTACCGCGGAGCAGCACCTGGCGGAGAGCGTCGTGCTCATCCCCGGAGGCCTCGACGAGAACCCGGATGCGCGCGTGCTGGTCGCCGACATGCGCGACGCGCTCGCCCGCGCTCGCTCCACCGCGTGGGGCGGACCGGTCGTGAACGGCGGCAACTGCCTGGGCGTGAGGTCGCGGCCGGGCCGCTTCGACACGCTGTTCATTCCCGAGTCCAAGCTGCCGCGGCCTGCCGGTGAGCCCGATCCGCTCGCGTTCGTGACCGGCAGCGGCGCGTTCGCGGTGAGCAAGACGAGCAAGCTCCCCGACGTCCAGCCGCTCTACACCATCACCATCGGCAACCAGATGGACCTCACGGTCGCGGACTACCTCGAGTACCTGCGCGAGGACGCCCGCGTCGAGATGGTGGCCATCTACCTGGAGGGCTTCCGCCCGCTCGACGGCGCGCGCTTCGCGCGGCAGATCGACGGCTTCGTGCGTGAGGGCCGCCCCGTGGTCGTCTACCTCGCCGGCCGCACCGCGGCGGGCGCCGCGGCCGCCGCGAGCCACACCGCCGCCGTCGCGGGCGACTTCACCGTGGCCCGCGCGCTCGTGCGTTCCGCCGGCGCCGTGGTCGCGGACACGCTCGAGGACTTCGAGGACCTGGTGCGGATCTTCACCCGGTTGCGCGGCCGCGCGCCCAACGGCCTGCGACTGGGCGCGCTGACCAACGCCGGCTTCGAGGCCGTCGCAATCGCCGACCGCCTCGGCGCGTTCACGCTCGCCCCGCTGGCCGACGCCACGCGCCTCGCCGCCGAGGCCACGCTCGAGCGCGCGAAGCTCAAGGGCATCGTCACCGCGCGCAACCCCATGGACGTGACGCCGCTGCTGGGCGACGAGGGCTACGAGGCCATCGTGCGCGCGCTGCTCGACGATCCGGGCGTGGACGTCGCGGTCGTGGGCTGCGTGCCCATGACGCAGGCGCTCAACACGCTCGCAGCGGGCGAAGGACACGGCGATGACGTCACGCGCCCGGACGGCATCGTGACGCGGCTCGCACGGCTGTGGCGCGCGCACTGCAAGCCGTGGGTCGCGGTCGTGGACGCCGGTCCGTTGTACGATGCCATGGCCCGCGGCCTCGAGGCGGCGGGCATCCCGACGTTCCGCACCGCGGACCGCGCGCTGCGGCTCTTTGGTCTCTGGTGCGAGGCGCAGCGGCCGCGCGAGTAGAGATCCTCGGCGGGTCGGTATTTGGGGCGGCCGACCCGCCGGGACCCTTCGCGCCACTGCGTCCACGCCGCCCTGGCCCGCGCGAATGTCCTCTCCCCCTCCGACCACGGATTCGCCATGACGCCGACCGATCCCGCGACGCTCTTCTCCCCGCTCACGCTGCGCTCGCTGACCCTCCGCAACCGCATCGCGGTGCCGCCCATGTGCCAGTACTCGGCGGCGGACGGCATCGCCGCCGACTGGCACCTCGCGCACTACGGCGCGCTCGCCGCGGGCGGCGCGGGAGCGATCGTCCTCGAGGCCACAGCGGTGCTGCCCGAGGGCCGCATCTCGCCCGGCGACCTCGGCCTGTGGAACGACGCGCACGTCGGGCCGCTCGCGCGCATCGCGCGCTTCGTGGCCGCGCAGGGCGCCGCCCCCGGCGTGCAGCTCGCGCACGCCGGCCGCAAGGCCTGCAACGCCCCGCCGTGGGACGGCAGCACACCGCTGGCGCCCGGCGCCGGCGGCTGGCAGGTCGTGGGCCCTTCAGACCTCGCGTGGGGGGAAGGCTATCCGGCGCCGCTCGCGCTCGACGAGGCCGGTATCACCGCGGTCATCGAGGCGTTCCGCGTGGCGACGCGACGCGCACTCGCGGCCGGCTTCCAGTTCGTCGAGATCCACGGCGCGCATGGCTACCTCGTGCACCAGTTCCTCTCCCCGCTCGTCAACACGCGCACCGACCGCTGGGGCGGCGCGTTCGAGAACCGCACGCGCCTCGCGCTCGAGGTGACGCGCGCGGTGCGCGCCGAGTGGCCCGCCGCGCTGCCCGTGTGGGTGCGGCTGTCCGCCACCGATTGGGCCGAGGGTGGCTGGGACGACGACCAGACCGTCGCGCTCGCCCGGCTGCTGCGCGACGCCGGCGCCGACCTGATCGACGTCTCGACCGGCGGCGTCGTGCCGTGGCAGAAGCCCGCGCCGGCGCCGGGCTACCAGGTGCCGTTCGCCGAGCGCGTGCGCCGCGAAGCAGGCGTGCCCACGGGCGCGGTCGGACTCATCACCGACCCGGCGCAGGCCGACGCGATCGTGCGCGAGGGCCGCGCCGACCTGGTGCTCCTGGGCCGCGAGCTGCTGCGCGAGCCGCACTGGCCGCTGCGCGCGGCGAAGGCTCTGGGCGCCGAGACGGCGTGGCCAAAGCAGTACCTGCGGGCGAAGGGGTAGAACCCGGCGCCTCGAATCAGCGGATCGCCGCGAACCTGCGCGTGAGCGAGCGTCCGTCGGCCTGGAAGCGCGCGAAGTACATTCCCGGCGCGGCGGAGCGGTCGTCCTCGCCCGTTCCGTCCCAGCGCGCCACGTGTTCGCCCGCCGCGAGCTCGCCATCCACCAGCGTGCGCACGTGCCGCCCCTGCTGATCGAACAACACGAGGGAGACGTGCGCGACGCGCGGCAGGCCGAAGCGCATCGCGGTCCCCAGCAGCTCCGGGTTCGGCGAAGGCGCACCGAACCACACCTCGGTCGGTAGCGCCGGTCCGTCCACGCCCAGAGTGCCGGCCGGGATCAGCGTCGCGAACGCGCTTTCGTTGCCGTGAATGTCCACCGCGGAGAGCTTGTAGACGTGCGGCCCGCCTGCGGGATCGGTGTAGGCGGTCGACCCGCCGGCCACGACCAGGTTCCCGGGCCCCGGCGTGAACCCGGTCGAAGTGCCGCGGTAGAGCCGGTAGCCGGCAAGGTCGGCCTCGTGGTTCGCGCCCCAGGTCATGGCGGTGCCGCCCGACGCATAGGTGCCCGTGAAGGGCGCCGGGGCGAGCGGCGGCAGGTTGTCCACCGAGTAGCCGCTGTCGGGCGCGGAGTCCCAGAACCCACCGTCGTTCGCGTGCGCCTGCACCATGAACACCGTGCGGGGGTTGTAGCCCGCCAGCGAGTCGGTCGTGGTCGGCGAGACGAACGAGTAGGACGGGTAGCCGCTCGCCGGCTGCACCCCGACGTACTCCCAGGCGTACTGCGCGGCGAACGCGGACTGGACGAACACGCGCCTCCCGCTCGCGAGCGCAGTCTCGAGCCCCGCGCCGTCCTGCGCGGACACGAGCAGCGCTCCCGCCCGCTGCGCCATGGTGGCTGCGGTCGCGGGGGTCTGGCGCCAGATCCGGTACTCGGTCAGCCGGCCCGGGTCCGGCAGGTCGAGCGGGCTGGCGTTCCACTGCAGTCGCACCGAGCCGCCCTGGTCGCCGCGCACGTCGCTCACGGCGGCGAGGCGAGGTGTGACGTCGCCCAGCGCCGCAAAGCGGTCGATGCGCTGGGCGTAGATGCCGAAGGCGCCGCTGCGCGAGTCCTGGAACACGACGATGGCGTTGCCGGCGCCATCGGAGATCGCGAGCGAACCGGACTGGAAGCCACCCGCGGACCCGACGTTGGCCCCGCCGTAGCCCCAGCCCGCGGCCGTCGTACCCGACGCGGTCACGCGCGTGGCGCGCACGTCGACGCCTGCAGACACCTGGGCCGCACTCGAGACGTAGGCCCCGCCGAGTCCGTCCAGCGCAACGCTGCCGGGATCGACGGTCGGCAGGCTCAGGTAGGTCGGCCAGCCGGGAGCCTCGCCCTGGGCCGGCTGCAGGTGATGCAGGTCGAAGCTCCCGGTGCTCAGCGCATCGAGCAGCATCGCACCGCCGGAGCCGTCGGCGACGAGGTCCCGTGCGTACTCCTGGGCGCCACCGTTGTCCAGCGCGACGCCTCCGCTGTTCCACCTAGCGATTCCCGAGCCGTCGAACCGCTGCACGTACACGTCCGAGTTGGTCGAGCGCGTGTCGGACCACGCCACGAAGCCCCCGCCGGATCCGTCACTGCACAGGCGCGGAGCCGACTGCGCCCCGGAAGAGCCGGAGCCCACGGTCACGTCCGAGACCTTCCAGGAAACCGTGGCAGGGCCCGCGGGCACACGGCACAGGACGACCCGGTACGTCCCGGAGAGCGCGGCGTCGCTCTCGTAGGCCACCAGCATTCCGCCCGCGCCGTCGCTGACCGCAATGGGCAGGTTCTGGTAGTGGGGGGAGCGATCCAACCCGAGCCCGGTGGCCACCCAGCCCGCAGCGACGGCGCCCGTGGCGGTGAGGTGATGGGCGATGATGTCCTGGTCCCCCGCGCCAAAGGTGTTCGTCCACACGAAGTACGCGCCCCCGGAACCGTCGGCGACGACGCGCTGGCTGTCGTCATTGCCCGACCACGACGCGACCAGCAGGCCGTTCGCGGGCCAGCCCGAAGCGATCGTGCCGGTGCCCGTGAGGCGCTGCGCGTAGATCTCGGGGTTCGCCGCGTTGCGGTAGTCCTGCCAGGCCACGAACACTCCGCCGGCGTCGTCGAGGGCGAGCGAGGGGTAGATCTGCCCGCCCGCCACCGTGCACACGGCCGCACCGTTGACCGGCCAGCCCGCCGCAGGCACGCCGTCCTGCGTGATGCGCATGACGTAGATGTGCGCATCGCCCCCTCCCGAGCGGCGGTCATGCCACGCGGCATAGAAGCCGCCCGCACCATCGGAGATCACGCCACCGATGTACGCATCGCCGGGGACCACGCAGACCGGGTTGTTGACCGTGGGATCGGTGGACCAGGCCGCGCCGGCGGGAACCGCCGCGAGGAGCAGGGACCCGGCCAGCAGGAAGCATGAAGCCAGCCGCGAGAAATGCGTGTTGCGTCGCATGGGGTACCTGCCAGCTAGGGCGTCGGGTCCGCCTAGCTTCATGGGGAGAGGAGTGGGAACCAACCCTGATCGTGCGGCCAGTTGGTTACTCTGGCACACGCGCGGACACCCGGCCACGACTTTCACGACTTTCACGGTCGTGCCCCCGCCACGACCGTCAATGCGAAACTCGTATCGCCGCGTTGTCCAACCGAGGCCGGTGATTGTGGGCATGGAGCGTAGAGCGAGTGGAGACGCAGTTGGAGGCCGGCGAAGCGCACGTCTGGGTCGCGCTGCCGAAGCCGGAGCGCCGGGTGTGCCCGGAGTGCGAGGCAGGCGCCCCGATCCACGACCGAGGATCCCAGCTGGCGACACCTCGACACCCGCCAGTTCCACACCGTTGTGCACGCGCGTGTGCTGCGCCTGAACTGCCCCACGCACAGGATCCGCCAGTTCAAGATGCCGTGGGCGGAACCGGGCTTGCAGCTCACCGCGACGTTCGAGGCACTGGCGATCGACTGGCTGCAGCAGGCCAGCGTGACCGCGGTCTCGAAGCAGCTGCGCATCCCGCGGGACGATGTCAACGGTCATCGCAAACTCCCCGAGCAGGGCGGGCGCACGTACGGGGTGAGGATCGCGCGGATCCGCTGAACCTGCAGACGCTGGCGCAGGTTCATCGCCCGGGGCGTGAGGCTCCGGGGCGATGTGCGTACTCAGCATGGTTCATGAATTGTCCGCGCTGGGATAGTCTGCGTGGGAGTTCGGGCGGGCGCTCGCGCGCCGGCCCTGTCCGGTCACTGCGTCGCAACCTGTCTGGAGATTCCATCCATGAACCGTGCCGAGTCCGCCTTCCCCGGGAACCACCGCGACGTGCCGCTGGCGATGGATGCGCCCGCTTTTCGCTCGCTGGGTCACGCGCTGGTGGACCAGCTCGCCGACCTCCTGGCCTCGGTGCCGGCCCGCCCGGTGACGCACGACCCGTCGCCCTCCGAGGTGCGCAGGGCGCTCGAGTTGGACGGCCCGCTCCCCGAGGAAGGCTGCGCGGCGGGGCCGCTGCTGGCGGAGACCGCAAGTCGTCTCTTCGAGCACTCGCTGTTCAACGGTCACCCGCGCTTTCTCGGCTACATCACCTCCTCGCCCGCGCCCATCGGCATGCTGGGCGATTTCCTGGCCGCCGCGGTGAATCCCAACTGCGGCGCGTGGACGCTCTCGCCCGCCGCGAGCGAGATCGAGACGCAGACCGTGCGCTGGATCGCGCAGCTCATCGGCTGCCCCGCGGGCACCTCCGGCCTCATGGTGAGCGGGGGGAACATGGCGAACATGGTCGGCTTCTGGACCGCGCGGGCGGCCCAGGCCGGCTGGGACGTGCGCGCGGGCGGCGTCGCCGCCGGCCCGCGGTTGCGCGCGTACGCATCGGCGGAGACGCACACGTGGATCCAGAAGGCCGCCGACCTCGCCGGGCTCGGCACGGACGCGGTGCGCTTCGTCCCCACGCACGACGGCCTGCGCATGGACGTGGACGCGCTCGAGCGCGCGATCGCCGCCGACCGCGCCGCGGGTGAGCGGCCGTTCCTGGTCGTCGGGACCGCGGGCTCGGTGAGCACGGGCGCCGTGGACGACCTGCCGCGGCTCGCCGCGCTCTGCCGCCGCGAGTCGCTGTGGTTCCACGTCGACGGCGCCTATGGCGGTTTCGCGGCGGCGGTGGACGGTGCGCCCGCGGAACTGCGCGCCCTCGGCGAGGCGGACTCCGTGGCCGTGGATCCGCACAAGTGGCTCTACGCCCCGCTCGAGGCCGGCTGCGCGCTCGTGCGCGATCACGACGCGCTGCTGAAGGCGTTCTCGTACCACCCGCCCTACTACCTGCTCGACGAGCGGGCCGTGAACTATTTCGACCTCGGCCCCCAGAACTCGCGCGGCTTCCGCGCGCTCAAGGTGTGGCTCGCACTCCGCCAGGCAGGTGCCGGCGGCTACCGCAGGATGATCGCCGACGACATGGCGCTCGCCCGCGTGCTCGCCGACGAAGTGCGCGCCAGGCCGGACCTCGAACTGCAGACCGTCGAGCTGAGCATCACCACGTACCGCTGCCTCCCGCGCGACCTGCGCACGCGCGCCGCGGAGAACGCGGTCGCGGAGTACCTCGACGCCCTCAACCGTGCCGTCGTCGAGCGCATGCAGCTGGGAGGCGAGGCATTCGTCTCGAATGCGCTGCTGCGTGGCCGCTACGTGCTCCGCTCGTGCGTCGTGAACATCCACACGCGGGCATCGGACATGGCGGTGGTGGCGGACGTCTCGGCGAGGCTCGGGCGCGAGCTCGACGCGACGATGCGGCCGGTCGCGCTGCGGCCGGGCGCGTGATGCGCGCGGCACGGCTGCTGAACCGGAGGCGGCCGCTGCTCATCGCGGTTGCACTGCTGGCCGCGATCGCCGGCGCGCGCGACTGCAGCGGGGCGGCGGCTGCGGCTCCGGTCGCTCCCGCGTCCGCCGCGGCCGGCGTGCTGGCGGAGAGGTTCGCCCAGCCCGGCCAGACCATCGAGTACCACTTCATGATCCGGGTCCCGGCGCTGGCGGAATCCTCTCTCGCGCGCTCGTACGCGTTCGCCGTGATCGAACCGCTGGGGGCCGTCGCCGAGCTGGGGGCGCTGGGAAGGTGGAAACCCGGCGTCTACGTGGACTCGAAGAGGCGCGACCTGCAGAAGCACAACCTGATCGTGCGGGTGCGCAGGAAGCACATCGACCTCAAGGCCCGCGCTGCGTCGCCCGCGGCGTTGCTCGACCTGGAGGCCTGCACGTCCCGGAAGTACGAGATGGACTGGTTCGGGACGCCCGAGTACTCGATCTCGTCGGAGATCACCTTCGACCGCGACGAGTTCGACGCGATGCCTCCCGCGTTGATGCCCGCGAAGCTATGGGACTTCGTGCAGCGGAAGTGCCCGGGCGTGTGGGAACAGATCCGTCCTGCGGTGCAGGGTTCCGGGGAGCTGGAGATTCCCGGCGTCGCGCACATGTACGACGCGGAAGCCTCACTGAAGCACCCGGCTGGAACGAAGGTGAAGGAAGCCAGCGTCACGGTGTGGTTCTTCCCGCCCACCGACCACTTCCTCGTCGAGCTGTCATTCACCGGCTTCGTGAAGGACCGTGCGGCAATGGACAGCATGTACATCGAATTGAAGGCCCGGCTGGGGACGGCGGGACTGCTCCGCGCGGATCAAACATCGAAGACGGAGCAGTACTTCGACGCCTACCTGGGGGCGGGGAAGTAGGTTCCGCCCCAGGATCACCGTACGAGGAAGCCCCGCTGGTTCAGGACAGTGGTCCCGGACTGCAGGTGATAGAAATACACGCCCGCGCGGGCGGGCGCACCATCGCCGTACCGACCGTCCCAGACGGCCCAGTGCTCGCCGCGGCTGAACGTCCCCTGCGCCAGGGTCCTCACCCGGCGCCCCCGCACGTCGAAGACCGTGAGCGTGGCGCGCGACTCGCGCGGCAGCGCGAAGGGAATCCGCAGGCCTCCGTGGCCCGGATTCGGAGCCGGCGGCCCCAGCAGGGCCACCGCGGGCCCCCCGCTCTTCGTTCCCACGGACACCGCCGAGTTCATGAGCCAGGACTCGGTTGCCCCGCCCGGCAGGGGATTCCCCGCGTCGTCCGTGATGTTCGAAGGGGTGAGCGTCAGGACGTACGCGCCGGAGAGCGTGGCCAACGCGGAAGTCTCCAGGCTCCAGGTGATCCGGTCCGCGCTCGCCAGCGCCTCGCTTCCCGTGAGCAGGTTCTCCCCGCCGTCCCGGGAGAGCTGCAGGTCCGCAAGATCGAAGTTGACGACCGGCTCGCTGAACACGATGCGAATGGAATCCACGGGCTCGCTGCGGGGATCGGGATCGACGGGAACGATGCTCGCGGTGGGTGGGGTGAGGTCCACTCCGGTGGCGGTGAAGCTCAGCGGGCTGCCGGTGAGGTTCGCGCCCGATGCGGTGAGCGTGTTCGCACCCGGAATGGCTCCCAGGTTCCAGGCCCCGATGGCCGCCACGCCGCTTGCGTCGGTGGACGGACCGGCGCCGGCCACCGAACCACCTCCCGAGACGGCTGCGAACGTGACCGGGAACCCGGGCATGGGGTTCGAGAACGGATCTCTCACCACGACGGAGGGTGGCGTGGCCACCGCCGAACCGGCCTCGGCCGTCTGGCCGTCACCGCCATGCTTCTCCACCTTCGAGTACAGCTGCTTGAACCACCGCAGGGCGCCATTGGCGTTGTCGTCGTCGGTGAAGAAACACCAGTTGTCCCCGACCGCGTTCGTGGCGTTCAGGGCGGGTGTGATCGCGAAGCCCTCGATGTTCGAACCGCTGGGGACCTGGAACTCGGAAATCGTGGTGAGCTTGCGGTCGCTCCCGACGACGGTCGACGTCAGGTCCGTGACCTGGAGCAGGTTGCCGTCGATGTTGTGCAGGACGTACATCCTCCCCACCGACTCGTCGAAGGTCAGCTCGCAGCTCTCGAGGTGCGAGGTGAGGTAGCGGCCGACGAACGTGAACGTCCCGTCGTTCTTCAGGTCGAACGCGTAGACCCAGCCCGATGTCTGCACCGCGACGAAGACGAGACCCCCGAATCCGTTTGCGCCATTGAGACTCTGGGGATAAAGAACGCCGTTGCCGTCCACGAAGGCGTTTCGCGCGAGCCACGCGTCGGGAACAAAGGCGAGTCCCTCGGGGCCGGAGTTGCCCCAGTCGGTGATCGAACTGAGGAACCAGGTCGTGAGCGTGGCGCCGTCGGAGATCCGATACGAGCGAATCGTGCGGGCCTGCTCGTCGATCAGGAACACACGGTCGGCCACCGTGCCGATCTGCGTGATTCCCTCGAGGTCACCGGTGCCCGTGTACTCCCGCTCGATGGCGAACCCGCCCGCACCATTCTCCCTGAGCGACCAGAACTTGGCGGGCTTGTTGGTGCAGGTCCAGAGCCGCCGCGTCGTGGGATTCCAGAACGCCCCGCTCAGGTTGGTCACCCAGCCCGTGGGATTGAGCGAGGTCAGGTTGGTCGAGGCGGTCCAGGATTCGGCCGGCCAGGCCGTGGCGGCCACGGCGGCGGCCGGGTGCAGAAGCGTCATCACCATCGCCACCAGCGACCACGCACCGGCTCTGCGGGAGAGCGGCCTGGGTTCCATGCTCACGACCTCGGGATGTAATGGGGAACTGGCCAGCTTCCGCGTTCGGCGCCGCGTACGCACATCAAGTGTACCGCCCGCGCGAGAGCCCGGTCCAATGGGAATGCGCGACGATGCCGCTGCGCGAGACGACCCCACGCGCGAACGCCGGGCGAAGCGTCTCGCCCGGCGTTCGTGCGTGCGGCTTGCAATGTCGATCTGCTTCATGGCCGCCGCGAATACATGCGGTCCACGTTGCCCTGGACCCACGCCGTCCGCTTCGCCATGTTCTCTTCCTGCCCCGGCTTCACCTTCACCTCGCCGGTCACCTTGTCCTTACCCACGAGATGCCCGAACCGGCGCTGCTCGCCCAGGAACTCTGTGATGTTCGGACGCTCGGAGGCGTCCTGCGGGCAGTCCTTCACCGTGCCACCCTTGCCACGCTCCCAGGTGAACGCCGGGCCGAGCGCGCGCCGAGCAGCGCCAGCTCCACCGTCTGCCCGTCCTCGAACTTCCAGCCGGGGATGCACGGAGCGGGAATGAAGATGACCACGGCGCGCTCGATCGCCTTCACGAACCTCCTGCCGCGCGCGGGGGACAGCTGCGCCCCCATGCCGGCCCCTGCCGCGATGGCCGGGTGGATGTAGTCGAGAGACGGGTTCAGGTTGCCGGGCGTGCCTTCCGCGGGCGTGGTGCTGGTGTCCGCGAAGGGCATCGTGGCCGGGTGGTGCTGCCGTTGGCGGACGGGTCGGGGCGCGCGCACCGCCCGTCCCCCGTGTCGTGCGCTCCAACGAGGCCCAGGCGCTGCTGCTCGAACGCCTGGTCCCGCGTCTGCCCGAACGGACTGCGGATCCCAACACGGATCGCCGGAGTGCAGTGCCAGCCCGGCCAACCGATTCGCTGCAACACCGGAAGACAATCACTCGAACTGGCGAAGCGGGACCAGGATCAGGGTCGTTCCACGGTTCCCGGCACCATGACAGAGGCGTTCCCGTTGCTGCTGGTGATGGTCACGGTCACCGAGGCAGGCTGAGCGGTGCGAACGCCCAGCGGCCCGGTCGTGCCCCCCGTGCCGGCGGACGCCGAAGCGGGGCTCATCGCGGCCGCTCCCACGCCCGAAGACGGCCGCAGACGCAGGAGCGTGCGGTTGGGCGTCAGGATCGCGGGCCCGGTCGTGGGGTTCTCGATTCGGAACGTGAATCTCGTGGACAGCGTGTCACCCGTGTCGGGTATCACGACGCTGGCCAGGCCGCCGATGGTGCCCATCGTGGCCGAGAACGAGATCGTCGTGCCCTTGGTGAGCGGGTTGTGGTGCTCGTGGTCCCAGACCGTGACGACGAAGTCCTGCGACCCGTCGATCGGGATGTCGAAGGACGTCTGGGGGGATGGCAATACGCTCAGCTCCGTGTGCCCGGAAAACAGCACGGCGAGCGCAGACTGCGTGATCACCGCCTGCTTCCAGTCCACGGTCTGAATGCTGATGCGGCAGCGGCCCGCGCTGTCGGATAGCGCGGGAGTGCCGTTGGGCTGGGGATCGCTGGTCACGAGGTCCACGCTCGCCCGGCCGTGGTCATCGGTCGACGCCGAGCCCTGGATGATGCCGCCCGTGGTCGAGAAATAGACCACCGTGCCGACGGGAACCGGGTTGGCGTACTGGTCTCCCACGAATGCAGTGATCCGGTCGGCAATGCCGTAGGTCACGAGCCCCGGAACGTTGAGGGTCGCGGGCGCGAAACTGAAGTGCGCTGCATCGGGCAGCCCGCCGACGATCACGACGGGCACGGGCTCGGAGTGGATTCCGGTGCCCGTGACCTGCGCCCGCACCTGCACGGCCTGGGCGCGAGTGCCCGAGTTGAGTGCAACGGCCGCGAGGCCGCTGGCATCCGTCGACGTCGTATCCGGACTCAACGAGGCCCCGCCGCCCGATTGCTGGGTGAGCGTGAACTGCACGGCGGCGCGGTGGGCGAAGTCCACGGGTCGCCCGAGCGCGTCCCGCACCTCGAACACCAGCTGCGCGGTCTCGCTGCTGCCGGAATGCGTCACGCCGATGGTCGAGGTCGAGGCTGATTTCAGCACGACGGTGTTCGCCACGCCGCTCGTCCCGGTCGTGCGAGCGAGCGCGATCGGAGACGACAGCGCGTTGTTGGCGCCCGCCGTGACCGTCAGGGATGCGACGCCATCGTTGTAGCCGGCTTTGCTCATCGCCAGTTGCAGGAGCCTGCCATCGGCGACGTCTGTCTGGAAGCCGAACCAGCCGGTCGAATCCGTCGTGCCCCCGAACGCCGTGTCCAGGGCACGCACCAGTACGCCAGGCAGGCCGCGGTTCGGGTCGTCGGCGTATACTACGCGCCCGGAGACGCTGGTCGGGTGGGTCGTCGTCGTGCGGGCGAGCGCGACCGGGGACGACAGCGCGTTGTTGGCGCCCGCCGTGACCGTCAGGGATGCGACGCCATCGTTGTAGCCGGCCTTGCTCATCGCCAACTGAAGGAACCTACCGGCGGCAACGTCCGTCTGGAAGCCGAACCAGCCGGTCGAATCCGTCGTGCCCCAGAATGTCGTGCCCAGGGCACGCACCAGCACGCCGGGCAGGCCGCGGCTCGGGTCGTCTGCGTATACCACGCGCCCGGAGACGCTGGTCGGGTTGGTCGTCGACGAGTTCAGCGAAAGCGCGATCGGCGCCGTGAGCGCGTTGGCCGCGCCCGACCTGACCGTCAGCGTGGTGACGGCGTCCGTGAAGCCCGCCTTGGTCATCGCGAGCTGCAGGAACTTGCCGTCGGGAAGGCTCACCTGGAAACTGAACGAACCGGTCGAATCGGTCGTTGTCTGGTAGCTCGTGTCCACGGCACGCACCAGCACCCCGGGCACGCCCCGGTTCGCGTCGTTCGCATGAACGACGCGCCCGCTGATGGAGGTCGGGCTCAACGGTTCGGTGGGCTGGGCATGGCGCCCGCAACCTGCCAGCATCAGAACCAGGTTGAGGAGGCCCACAAACACGAGGCTCGCGACAGCCGGTCGGCTCGCAGCCCGATTGGCAAAACCGATCGGTATCATGGTTCGCACAGTCTCCGGTATCCGGTGAGACGGTAGGAGTCGCTTCGCGAGTGACGTCGCAGACTAAGGCCTTTCGCGAAGCGTGTCACGAGCCCGGCATCCACGCCCGGGAGAGCACGCGGGCCGGGCCGGTATCGCCGCCCAACACAGAACGCCGGGCGAAGCGTCTCGCCCGGCGTTCGTGCATGCGGCTTGGAATGTCGATCTACTTCATGGCCGCCAGCGAGTACATGCGGTCCACGTTCGACTGGACCCACGCCGTCAGCTTCTCCATGTTCTCTTCCTGCCCCGGCTTCACCTTCACTTCGCCGGTCACCTTGTCCTTGCCCACGAGATGCCCGAACCGGCGCTGCTCGCCCAGGAACTCTGTGATGTTCGGACGCTCGGAGGCGTCCTGCGGGCAGTCCTTCACCGTGCCGCCCTTGCCACGCTCCCATGTGAACGCCGGGAACACTCCCGAGCGCGCGCCGAGCAGCGCCAGCTCCACCGTCTGCCCGTCCTCGAACTTCCAGCCGGAGATGCACGGAGCGGGAATGAAGATGACCGCGGTGCCCTCGACCTCGAGCGAGCGCTCGATCGCCTTCACGAACATCTTGCCGTGCGCGGGTGACAGCTGCGCCACCATGCCGGCCCCTGCCGCGATGGCCAGGTGGATGTAGTCGAGAGGCGGGTTCAGGTTGCCGGGCGTGCCTTCCGCGGGCGTGGTGCTGGTGTCCGCGAAGGGCATCGTGGCCGGGCTGTACTGGAAGCCCGTGTTGGCGAAGATCTCGTTCACCAGCACGACGATGGTCACGCGCGCGCGGCGGTGGATCGTGTGCAGGAGCGTCCGCAGGCCGATGGAGAAGGCTCCACCGTCACCGCTGGCCGAGATCACCTGGATCTTGCGGTCGAGCGCGCCGATGCTGGTCAGCTGGTCGGCCACGTCACGCGTCGCCTCGGCCAGTGTCGGCGCCGACTCGAACACGTTGTGCAGGATGCTGAACGACTTCGCGAAATCGTCCGGCGAATCGTCACCCCGGCCCCACGCGACGACGTTCGGGAACGCCAGCGTGGAGACCTCGGCGCACGACGTGCCGATGGTGAAGATCGTCTTGACGCCGTTGTCGGTGACACGGCCGATGTTCTGGAACGCGACCGACTCCATGCAGCCCGGGCACAACGTCGAGCCGGGGCGGAAGCAGCTCTCCTGCCGCGCGGTTTCCTTGTAGCCGCTCATAGCCGCGCTCCTTCGTGGAATACCATGTAGGGCTGCCTGGGCGCCTTCGTGATCGCGTCACGACCCTCGTCGAGCATGACTTCCCACGTCGACTCGGAAACGTCCGCGCCGCCCATGCCGGCGAACGCGCTGACGATGCGCGGCTGCTTGTCGAGCCCCGCGAGTGCGTCGGCGATGTCCAGCGTGAGGTGACCGCGGCCCGAGTGATGGGCCTGGTTCACGACCAGCACGACCTTCGCGTTCGCGAGCCGCTTGCGCACGGCCTCGCGCGGGAACGGATTGATCAGGCGCATCGCCAGCCCCGCGGTGCTGGTGTTGTTCCGGGCGGACCACTCGCCGCGGATCGACTCGAACGTGCCGAAGTCCGGGCCCATGCTGACGACGACGACGTCCACCGGCTCGTCACCCTTGAAGCCGACCTCGTCGAAGTACGCCAGGCCGGGACGGCCGAACGTCTTCTCGAAATCGGCGCCGATCTCCGGGAGCAGCTCGAGGGCGCGCTCGATGCGGCGCTTCTGCGCGACCTTGAAGCCCTGGAAGTGACGCGACGTGACGCAGTTGCCCATCGCGGTATCGCCGTTGATCGTACCGGGCAGCGCGCACTCCTTGATCCACTTGTCCTGGAACGCGTGGATGGCGGAGTCGGCCTCGACCCAGAACTTGGCGTTGCGATGGCTGTCCTTGATGCCGTAGTAGCCCGGCATGGTCGGCGTCATGACGTCGGCGTGCATGCCGAGAACGGGCGCCTGGATCACGGTGTCGTAGATCTGCTGCTTGCCGCGCGCGCAGATCTGGATGAAACCGTCGTCGCGGTGCGCGAGCGCATCCGAGGGATCGCCCTCGATGCACAGCGGGAAGTTCGCGGTCGCGCGATAGACGTCGATGATCATCACGTTGCCGAGCCCGCTCGCGCCCAGCGAGCGCGTGGTCTCGGTCATGTGATCGAGACCGACCGAACTGGTCGCGGTCGAGACGATCAGGTCCCGGCACGCGGCCGCAGCCCCGACCATGTAGTCGGCGACGGCGTGCTCGGCTTCCATCAGCTTGACGCGCTTGGCCGTGCCCTTCTGCGCCCCGACCTTGGCCGCCACGGTCTCGATCCACTTGGTCGAGGGCGTGATCGGGAAGCCGGGATACAGGATCGCGCGCCACATCTGCAGCGTGGCGAGCGCGGCCGCCGTGTTGCCGTCGGCGGTGACCGCCTCGCGCGTCGGGTAGTACGGCACGTGCGCCGCCTTCACCCGCGCCAGGTCGATCACGCCGTCGTACCGTTCACCCGAAGGCGTCGACACGCGCGAGACCGGCCCCGCAGTGGTCGTGCTCATTTGGTGACCTCCTCGGCGTGAGTGTCGTCCCAGACCTCTTCGTACTTGCCTTCGGTGAAGAGCTTCTCCGGGCAGATCTCGATGCACTCGCCGCAGAGCTTGCAGAACGTGTTCACCTCGGCGCCGGTGACGCGAACGCCGCGTTCGGCATCGGGCTCCCAGGTGATGATGCCCTCGGGGCAGTTCACGATGCAGTGCGAGCAACCCGTGCAGGCGTTGGCCGGGTCGGCGAACACGAGCCGGAAGCCGCTGCGCGCGTAGCTCGAGGTCTTGTTGTTCTGCGCCAGCCGCAGGCGCGTCTGCGCGCCGATCGGCAGGTCGCCGTAACCCTCGAACCGCGTGCTGGCGTGGTCGCCGGCGCGCGCCTCGTCGAAGATGCCGCTCTGGATGGACACTTTGGTGGCGTTCATCGCGTCGCGGTTGCGCTCGATCAGCGCCTCGGGGATGCGGCGCTTCTTGAGCTGGGCCAGGAAGATCCCGACGACTTCGTCCATCGGCAGGCCGCCGATGGCCTCGGTCATCGCGACGTAGGCCGAGACGTTGCCGATGGGGTGCTTGAGGTGCTTGGTGCCGATGTCGTCACCGGGAACGGTGAGGACGCGGCCGGAGAGATGGAAGTGCTTCGCGCACTCTTCCGGCGTGCGGCGTGTGTTGATGACGTAGGTGCCGCCGTGCGGCACGCCTTCGGCGAAGTCCGCCGAACGCGCGGCCGCTTCGTCCATGAGCAGCGTCAGGACGGGCCGCGTGACCTCGCAGCCGACGTCGATCGGCTTTGCGCTCACCCGCAGGAACGAGCGGATGTTGGCGCCGCGCCGTGCGGAGCTGAAGAACGGCCACTCCTGCACGTGGGTGTTGGGAAGGCTCGAGAAGAGGGAGGCCAGGCTCTGAAACGCCAGGACCAACCCACCACCGGCCTTGCCGTCACCACGGACCTCGAGAACTCCGTCCTCGAGGATGCTTCGCGGATCGAGCACTTTCATCAGTTCGCCTACTTCTTCTTCCAGAGGATGGCCTTGCCGGGACAATCCGTCATGATTTGCTGCACTCTTGGCATGAGAGTGTCGTCGAGTGCCCAGTTGTGGACCTCGGCGACTTCTTCGTCTTCAACCTTGCGGAACGCCTGCGGCACGGCCTTGATGCAGTCACCGCATTCGGTGCAAAGGTCTTGATCGACATAGAATTCGGGCAGTTGGCCCATCTGCGTATCTCCTCTTGTTAGGCGGCGTCTTCCACTCCCAACCGGCGGAATCGCCGGACTCGTTTCCAACCCTCGCATAACCTATGCTAGATCGCGTTGTGAAACCCTCAATTCACGAAGGCGAGCCGTATTCGATCCATCCGGAGGACAGCCGCCCGATGTCCCGCGTTCCTGAAAATCCGTTTCATCGTGTTCTGGCTCACGACGAAGCTCCGCGCAAGTTCACCCGCCGGAGATTCCTGGTCAGCCTCGGCGCCCTCGCCGCAGCCGGCATCGCCGCTCCCTTCCTCGGCCGCATCGGCTCGCGTTTCGCCTCGCAGGGCATCGCGCGTGTCGAGCGTTCCCGCGCCGCGCTGGGCACCTGGGTCCGCATCGTAGCGCACCACCGCGAAGATGTCGCCGCCGAGCGCGCGATCGACAACGCGTTCGCGGCCATCGGGCACGTGGACGGCCAGATGAGCATCCATCGCGCGGACAGCGAGCTGTCGCGCGTCAACGCCTCCGCGGGCCGCGCCCCGGTCGCCGTGAGTGGGGCGCTGCTCGACATCGTCGAGCGCGCCGGCGCCGGCGCGAGGCAGACGAATCGCGCCTACGACCCGACCGTGCTGCCGCTCATGCGGCTCTACGGCTTCTATCACTCCGGCCGCACGCACCTGCCGTCCGATCGCGAGATCACCGCCGCGCTCGACGCCATGGGCCCGCAGGTGATCGCCATCGATCGCCGGGCGGGCACGCTGGGCCTGACGAAGACCGGCGCCGCGCTCGACCTGGGCTCGATCGGCAAGGGCTGGGCGATCGACCGCGCCGTCGAGGCGCTGCGCGCAGGTGGCGTGACCTCCGGGCTGGTGGACGTGGGCCGCAACGTGTACGGACTCGGCACGCCCGGCGAGGGTGCACAGGGCTGGAGCGTGGGCGTGCTCGATCCGGCGAGTGGCAACATCGCGAAGGTGTTCATGCTGCGCGACGCGGCGGTGGGCACGAGCGGCAACTACGAGCAATGGAGCACGCTGGACGGCGAGCGCGTGGGGCACATCATGGATGCGCGGCTGGGCCGCCCCGCAGCGGCGCACGTCAGCGCCAGCGTGGTGGCGCGCACCGGTACCGCGTCGGACGAAGGTTCGACGCGCGCGTTCCTGCTCGGCCGCGCGGGCCTGGACGGGCTCGAGGGCGTCCTCGACACGCACTTCATCGGGTGACCTCCATGAGCCACGCGGACGCAGGGATGCACACGTTCGGGCGGGGGGGCATCCACCCCGGTCCGCACAAGGAAGCCACGTCGGGCAGGCCCATCGAGGCACTGCCGGCGCCGGGCGAGGTCGTGCTGCCGCTGCTGCAGTGCCTGGGCGAGCCGGCCGAGCCGATCGTGAAGAAGGGCGAGATGGTGCGGCGCGGGCAGAAGATCGCCGACGGC
>CAIXRL010000122.1 GCA_903921835.1 Candidatus Eiseniibacteriota bacterium
CGCTCGCCACGGCGGCGGGCGCCACGGGCGTGGCGGGGACCGCGACGGCGGCGAGCGCGCGCGCGCGGTCCTCGCCGTCGATCTCCCCGAGCAGCGACGCACCGGCGTCGGTCGTGGACACGAGCAGCACGCGGCCGCCCACCTGCAGCAGGGTGACGCCCTGGCGCTGCCCGAGCGAGACGCGCTGCAGCACGCGCATGGGCAGGCCGCGACCGATCGGCAGCGCCCCTGGCGCGAAGCGCCGGAGCAGCCAGAGCACGAGCCCGCATGCGCCGAGCGTCAGCGTGAGCACGGCGAACATGCCGATGCCGGGGTTTCCGCTCACGCGCCGCCTTCACCATTCGGACCGGCGAGCACCTTCGTGATGCGCACGCCGAAGTGCTCGCCCATGACCACGACCTCGCCCTGCGCGAACTTGCGGTCGCTGACGTAGATGTCGACCGGTTCGCCGACGATGCGGTCGAGCTGCACGACGGAACCGACGCCGAGTTGGAGGATCTCCTGGACCGTCATGCTCGCCCGCCCGATCTCGATGGCGACCGGCATCGAGATGTCGAGCAGGGCGTCGATCGAAGGCGACGGTACCGGTTCCATCGCATCCATTTCGACGAGCGCCGGCATCCCCGGCGAAGAATCGTGAAGGCTCACAGCACCCTCCCTTGTCTGGACTGGAGTGGCCGCTCGGCGGCGGGCTTCTGGACGCGCTCGGTGACACGCAGCCCCAGCTGCTGGCGCACCTGGCCCAGCGCGCCGAGGAAGCGCAACCGCTCGTTGATGTGGATCTCGACGGGCTCGTCCGAGGACTGCCCGGTATGCAGCACGTTGCCGGGCACGAGCTCGGAGAGCTGGCGCCCGGTCAGCCACAACGTCGGGAACTTCGCCACGACCTCGAGGTGCGCGTGCTGCAGGTTCCCCTGGACCAGTGCGCGGCTCGCGGCCGCCTCCACGTCCGTCTGGCGGGCATGCGGACGGCTGACGCCCTTCTCCTGGAGGAAGCTCTCGAGCGCGGCCATCGGCAGGCACAGCGCGATGAAGCCGTTGAACGTGACCGACCGGATCTCGAGGTTGGTCACGAGGACGTTGTCCTCGCGGCTCGCGATCTGCAGCATTTCGGGATTCGATTCGAAGCCCGTGATCTGCGGCGCCATCACGAGGTTCTCCTGCCACGAATCCCGCAGCAGTCCCAGGGCGCGTTCGGTGACGTTGCGCACGACCACCTGCTCGAGCAGCGTCAGCGGACGCTGCATGGCCTGCGGATCGCCGGGGCCGCCGAACAGCCGGTCCACGAGGTGGAACGCGAAGTCGGTGCTCAGGTCGATCGTGCCCTGCGTGCTCATGCGATCGCCCAGCTCGAACACGAAGGACGCGCACGGCGTGCCGAGCGACAGGACGTACTCGGAGAACATGGCCTGCTCCACGCTGCCCACGACGACGTCGAGCGGCGTGCGCAGCAGCGAGGCGAGCAGCGCCTGCAGCGACAGCGCGAAACGCGTGTAGATCGACTCCAGGTTCGCCCGCCGGTCCTTGGAGACGCGCGGGGGACGGCTGAAGTTGTACGGGATGATGTCGTCGGAGACGACCGGCGCCAGCGGAACCGGCGTGGTCTTTTGCAGGATCGCGTCGATCTCGCGCTGGGTCAGCGAGTCGGTCGAGATCCTGCCGCCCGATATGGTGCGGCGGGCCAGCGAATCGATGTCGCGTTGATTGAGGGATTCGTTCATGGGCTTGGCGGCGTCACTGCACGACGAACTGCGGCAGGAAGACCTTGAGCTCGGTGGTCTGGCCGTCCGGGCCGAGCGCCGGCTTGATGATCGCGAGCAGTTCGGCGCGCAGGCTGTCGCGCGAGCCCTCGGCGGTCAGCCGGTCGAGCGTCTGCTTCGCGAGCATCGTGATCACCCGGTCGCGCAGCTCGATCTCGTGCTCGCGCAGCAGGTCGAGCGCCTTGGCGTCATCGGACTCGATCGCGACGGAACACATGAGGAAGCGCTGCCCCTGCGAGCCCGCCGGGTTCACGATGATGTTGTCGAGCTTGTAGACGGGCGCCTTGGTGCCTTCGCCCTTCTTGCCTTTCTTGTCCTTGCCCTCTTTGTTGTCCTTCTTGTCCCTCTTGTGGCCCGGGTCACAGGCCGCCGCGACGGCCGCCGCGTGCCGCATCCTGTTGACCTGCGGCGCCACCAGCAGGCTGCCGAGCGCCGCGCCGGCGACGAGCGCCCCGGCGACGACGCCGATGAGCATGATCGGCAGCGTCAGCTTGGGCTTCGCCGGTGGGGCGCCCTTGTCGGCGCCCTTGTCGGCACCCTTGCCGGCGCCCTTGTCGGCGCCCTTGTCGGCGCCCTCCGCAGCCGCGGGGGCTTCCTTCGGATCCTTGGCTTGTTCGCTCATGAACGCCTGCCGGTGTGAAGGAGTGGACGAAACGGGTTGATCCCGCCGTGCACAGCGCAACGTGCGTGCCACGCGGGGCGCTCCGACTGGAACGCGAGGTGAACACCGCAAACCCCGGCAAACGCACGGCTTGGACAGCACGCTCCGGGCCGCGCAATTCCGGGTGACGGGCGCCCGGGAGCGCACAGGCGGGAAAGCGGCGGACTCTGCCGGTGGGTTCGGCAGGGATTTCCGGTCGCGGGCGCGACCGACAATGCCCCCTCGGCGGACCGCGGGGACGCCCGAGGCGCCCCCGCGTCGCCGGTGGGATGAACCGCTACCGCTTCAGATTCACCAGCTCCTGCAGCATCTCGTCCGCGGTCGTGAT
Organism: Candidatus Eiseniibacteriota bacterium; assembly: GCA_903921835.1. Classification (GTDB taxonomy): domain Bacteria; phylum Eisenbacteria; class RBG-16-71-46; order RBG-16-71-46; family RBG-16-71-46; genus CAIXRL01. The sequence continues at coordinate 2,750 of CAIXRL010000122.1, forward strand.
GACGCGGGCGTTCGCCTGGAATCCGCGTTGGGCGACGATCATGTCGGTGAACTCCTGCGAGATGTCCACGTTCGATCCCTCGAGCGCTCCCGGGGTGATCGTGGAGTTGATCGTGCCGCCGGCGAACCCGACCACGGCGCTGCCGGAGTTGGCCGACTCGAGGTACGTGTTGTCACCGGAGCGCAGCAGCCCCGAAGGGTTGGTGAACTGGGCCAGGGCGACCTGCGCGAGGCTGCGCGTGACGCCGTTGGTGAAGTAGCCCGAGACGACGCCCTTGCCGTCCACGCTGATGCTCTGCAGGCTGCCGGCCACGTAGCCGTTCTGGCTGTTGATGACGGCGTTGGACTCGGTGGCGAAACCCACCATGCCGTCGATGCCGTTGATCGTGCCCGCGTTGACGGTCACGTTCATGGCCGAAGCTCCGTTGGTAGGGGTCAGCGTGATGGAGCTGCCGCCGGAGGGGTACGTGAGCGCCGACAGGCTGCCCGTGTTGCTGAACGTGATGGTGCCGCTGGTGGCGGGCGTCACCGGTGCCGTCGCGCACGTCGGGGTCCAGTCCCACGTCGAGTTCGACGTCTTGATGAACCTGATCTGCAGCACCTGGGGCGCGCCGGTGCTGTCGTAGACCGTCAAGCTCATGTCGTGCTTGGCGCCGATGACCGCGTTGGAGTCGAGGTTGCCCGACAGGCCGATGGTGTCGGTCTGCTTCGCGGGCGCCTTGTCGCCGAGCTTCAGCTGGATCGGCCCGATGGCGGCGCCGGTCGAGAAGACGCCCATCGCGTCGGCGTTGATGCCCTGCACGACGAATCCCGAGCTGGGCGCGACCATGTGGCCCTGGGCGTCGAGCTGGAAGTTGCCCGAACGCGTGTACACCTGGCGCGGTCCGTCGCTCAGCGTGAACAGCGCGTCGCCCTGGATCGCCAGGTCGAGCGGCTGGCCCGTGGTCTCGAGGCCGCCCTGCGTGAACAGCTGGTCGATGCTGGCGATGTTCATGCCCGTTCCGATCTGGATCGGGTTGATGCCGCCGGTGTTGCCCGGCGGGCGCGATGCTCCCTGCAGCAGCTGGACGAAGGCTTCCTTGAACGTGACGCGCGACGCCTTGAAGGCGGTGGTGTTGACGTTCGAGATGTTGTTGCCGATCACGTCCATCTTCGTCTGGTGGTTGCGCAAACCGGATACTCCGGCGAAGAGCGCTCTCATCATGGCGGGTGGTTCTCCTCTGGTATGGAGTGGTTCGCGTCAGTTCACTTCAATTCGAGTGCAGGATTCCATTGAGCGTGAGGCCGTCCAGAAGCCCGGGCAGCCCGGGCAGCCCCGGCGACCCGAGCGGCCCGCCTTCCCCGCGGCCGGGCGGGGTCACCGTCGTGGTCGTCGTGGCGCCGCCCGCGGTCGTGGGCGCAGTTGCGATTCGCACCAGGTTGCTCAGCAGGAGCTCGAGTCCGCCGGCCTGCAGGACGATCTCGCCGTTCTTGAACTCGACGCCCGACACGATGCCGGACGAGTAGGTCGTCACGGCCACCGCCTTGCCTGCCGAGTCCTTCACGCTCAGGGCGTATGTCCACGAACCCGGTGGCAGGTTCGCGGGCAGCGCGATCGTCTGGGAAGTGCCCGGCTTGAGCGACGCGAGTTCCCGCGTGGCGATCACCGCGCCGGTGGAGTCGGTGAGCGTCAGCGTGCCCTGCCCGCCGGTCCCGCCGATGTCGGCGAGAATCACGGCCTGGCCCGTCGAAGGCACCATCACCTGGTTGCCCAGGGCCTCGACCTGGCGGCCGATCAAGGACGCGGACAAGGCCGACTGCGAGCTGAGCGTGGCCACCTGCGCGGCCGCCGTCTGCGTAGCCATGCCCGCATTGAGCTGCGTGAGCTGCTCGACGCTGGTGAACTGCGCCAGCTGCGATGCCATCTGGGTGCCATCCATGGGATTGAGCGGATCCTGGTGGCTGAGCTGGGCCACCAGGAGCTTCATGAAGGCGTCCTTGTCGAGAGTGCTCTTCGCCGTCGTGCTCGACGAAGCTGTTGTGCCGCCATAGTACTGAGGCGACGTGGTGGGATCGATCATTCGGACCGCCTTTCCTCGCGCGGCCCGCGGCGACCCTGCTCCGCGCCGCTGTCCTGCCGCGATTCCCTTCCCTGCCCCGGACGACGCTGCGGCTCTCCCTGCCGCCGCTCCTCCCCGTCACGCGCATTCTGGCGCGCGTCGGTTGTGCCGTTTGCCTGTGCCGTGCGCGTGTCGTGCACCGCGACGCGCGCCGTGTTGAATCCCTGCTCCGTCAGCGCGCGGCGAAGCGTGCCAAGCTCCCCGCCGAGGCTCTGCAGCGTGCCCTCGTCCGACGACAGGATGGAGGCGCGCACCGTGTCGCCCCGCACCGAGATGCGCAGCCGGCCCTCGAGTCCGTCCTCGCCTTCGAACTTGAGCGTCACCTGGTCCGCCGCGCGCCGCATCGGCTCCAGCCGCGGATCCTCGAGCGCGGGGGCCGCCGCGCTCGCCCCGGTCTCGCGCGGCGCCAGGGCGGCGCCGGGCTTCGTTGCCTGGGAGGCGTCGGCCGTCGTCGTCATCGGGGCCGTATCCGCCACGGTCTCTGCCACGTCGGCGCCTTCCTGATCGCGCCGGTTCGCGCCGCTCCCCTGGTCTCCTCCGGTCTTGCCGCCACCACCGCGCGCCGTCGTGGCCGCGGCATCGGCCGATGCGACCGGGGCCGGCATCGCCGACGCGGGCTCGACAGCCGGCTCGGCCGGCGTCTCCGCGGGCGCCCTGCTCGCGCGAGCGTCGGAGGACGCTGCCGCGATCGCCGCGGCCGGCGGCGATGCGACCCGAACGGACACTGGGGTGTCGGTTGCCTGCTCCACCGCGCGCCCGGCTCCGGCCTGCAGACTGGGCTGCGGCGCCGCCTCGTGCGGCGTCCGAGCAACCATGTCCGTCCCGGCGTCGGGAAGCGCTGTCGCGACAGCGTCCCCACCACGGGGTACTTGCGGCGAGGCTTCCGTCGCCATGGCAGGAGGCCGCGCCGCGGTCCCGCTACGGGTGGCCGCGGGATCGGGCGCCGGCGTATCCGCGGCGATCGTCGCACGTGGCGCCACCCGTACGTCCGGCGCACCGCCTGAACGCACCGAATCCGTGGCGCGCGTGGCGACCGTCGGGATGGGCGCAGACGCGTCTGCGGACGAACTCGTGGACGCGCTCGCCGGCGGACTCGCGGATGGACGCGCCGTCGCGCTCGCAGGCGCGCTCGCCGGCGGACTCGCGGATGGACGCGCCGCCGCGCTCGCAGGCGCGCTCGCCGGCGGACTCGCGGATGGACGCGCCGCCGCGCTCGCAG
>CAIXRL010000123.1 GCA_903921835.1 Candidatus Eiseniibacteriota bacterium
CTGCGAGCGCGATCTGCGCGTCATCCGGACCCACCTTCGGTGAGTACCCCGAGGCTCGACCGGCCGCTGTCCTCCTCGTGTCGACAACACGGTTGCGGCGCGGCCGGCCGAGCTTCCTGCGGCTGACGCACATCTCGCACTCTGGGCTCGCGGTTCGTGAATGCTTCGGGCTTTGAGCTTGACCGCCCCCCCCCGGGAAGCCGGGGAGGTTGAGGATTGGTAACACCCCCTTCTCACGTTTGACAATGCCGAAAAGATTGCCGCAAGGTGCCGTGTGCGGGCGCATGGAGCGCCGCACCCTGTGGAGGAGACTCCGATGCCGCGAGAGCGCTGCGCGCGTGGTTCCCGGCTGGCAGCCCTCGCCCTCCTCGCGCTCGCCGCGGCCGTGCCGCCGCGGCTCGCAACAGCGAAGACCTTCGAGAACTGGCTGGCCGACGGCGATCGCGAGTACGCCGCCGCCCGGCTTCCCGAGGCCCAGCGTGCGTATGCCGCGGCCGTGCAGGCCGCGCCGGCCAGCCTGGTGGCGCTGTGCCGGCTCTCGAGGGCGGAATCCGAGTTCGCGGAGATGCAGGGGGGCGACGAGCAGCGGCGCACGCGCGCCTCGGCGGCCGATCACGCCCGCGCGGCGATCAAGGCGGCGCCCGATTCCGCAGCTGGCCACGTCTGGCTGGCGGTGGCGCTCGGCCGCCAGGCGCTTGGCGAGGGCCCCAGGACCAAGCTGGCGCTCTCGCGCGAGATCAAGTCCGAGGTGGACCGCGCCATCGCGCTCGACCCCGGCAGTGGCCGCGCGTGGCATGTCCTTGCCGTGTGGAACGTGAAGGTGTCGAGCCTGGGCGCCATGGAGCGCATGGCCGCCAACGCGATGCTGGGCGGCGTGCCCAAGGGCGCCTCGAACGACAACGCCGAGATCGCGTTCCGCAAGGCGATCACGCTCGAGCCCGGCTACGTCAACCACCGGCTCGAGTACGGCCGCTTCCTGCAGTCGCGCCGCCGCGAGGCAGAAGCCCGGCGCGAGCTGGAGAAGGCGGTGTCGCTGCCCGCCAGCAGCGACGCCCTCGACGCCCGCTATCAGTCGGAGGCTCGCGAGCTGCTCGGCAAGATGGGCCGGTGATGGCGACGGGCGGCTGGATCCTGGGAGGCGTGCGGACGCCGTTCGTGAAGGCCGGCGGCGCGTTTCGCAGGGTGCCTTCGTACGAGCTCGGCCGCATCGCCGCCGCGGAGACGATCGCGCGGGCTGAGCTCGATCCGGGCAGGATCGACGAAGTCATTTTCGGACACTGCGCCATGCCCTCCGAGGCCGCGAACTCGACCCGCGTCGTGGCGCTGCGGGCCGGCGTGCCCGAGCGCGTGCCCGCGTTCACCGTGCACCGCAACTGCGCCTCCGGCATGGAAGCGGTGGCGAGCGCGCTCTACCGCATCGGCGCGGGCGACGCCTCGCTCGTGCTCGCGGGCGGCATGGAGAGCATGACGCAGATCCCGCTCCAGTACACCGCCGAGTACGCGCAATGGCTGGAGGGGTTCATGCGCGCGAAGACGTCGCCGGCGAAACTCCGCGCGCTGGCTCGCTTCAGGCCGCGCATGCTGGCGCCGCGCATCGCGATCGCCGAGGGGCTGACCGACCTCGTCTGCGGGCTCAACATGGGCCAGACGGCCGAGACGCTGGCGCGCGAGTTCCGGATCACCCGCCAGGCGCAGGACGCGTTCGCGCTGCAAAGCCACCAGCGCGCCCTCGCCGCGCGCGAGACGCTGCGCGGTGAGATCGTGCCGGTGTTCGCGGCGCCCAACTACGAGCCCGTCCGCGATGACATCGGCCCGCGCGAAGGCCAGACGTTGCAGGCGCTCGCCAGGCTCGAGCCCTACTTCGACCGGCGCAACGGCACCGTGACCGTGGGCAACGCCTGCCAGGTGACCGACGGCGCGGCGGCGCTGCTGATCGGGGACGAGGCGACCGCGAACAAGTGGCCGGTGCCGCCGCTCGGCCGGGTGCGCGCGTTCGCGTTCGCCGGCCTGGCGCCCTCGCGCATGGGGCTTGGACCCGTTCTTGCGGCGGCGAAGGCGCTCGAGCGCGCGCAACTGACGCTCGCGGACATCGACCTGTTCGAGATCAACGAGGCGTTCGCGGCGCAGGTGCTCGCGTGCCTCGCCGCGTTCCGTTCCGACGAGTTCGCGAAGGCCGAGCTCGGCCGCGACCGCGCGCTGGGCGAGATCCCGATGGAGCGGCTCAACGTGAACGGCGGCGCCATCGCGCTCGGCCACCCGGTCGGCACGAGCGGCGCACGGCTGCTGCTGACGATGCTGCACGAGATGCGGCGTCGCGGCCTGCGGCGCGGGCTCGCGTCGCTGTGCGTGGGCGGTGGCCAGGGGGCGGCCTTCGTGCTGGAGTCGGCGTCATGAGCGTCTTCCGCGTCGAGATGCAGCCGGGGGGCATCGCCCACCTGGTCATGGACGATCCCGCGCGCAAGCTCAACGTGCTCGATGAGGGCGCGCTCGGCAGCCTCGAGCAGGCGCTTACGCAGCTCGAGGCGCACGCGGAGCTGAGCGGGATCATCCTGCACAGCGGCAAGCCCGGGTCGTTCATCGCCGGCGCCGACGTCGACGCCATCGGCGCGATCACCGATTCCGGGCGGGTGCGCGCGCTGGTGCGCCGCGGCCACGCGGCGTTCTCGCGCCTCGCGGCGCTACGCGTGCCCACCGTGGCCGCCATCGAGGGCGTGTGCCTGGGCGGCGGGCTGGAGATGGCGCTGGCGTGCGACTCGCGTGTCGCCGCCGAGGAAGAGACGCAGATCGGCATGCCCGAGGTGCTGCTCGGCATCATCCCGGGCTTTGGCGGCACCGCGCGCCTGCCGCGTCTTGTCGGGCTCTCGGCCGCGCTCGACCTGATCCTCACGGGGCGCACGCTGGATGCGAAGCGCGCGGAGAAGCTGGGGCTGATCGCGAAGGCGGCGCCCGCGGCGTGGCTGCTGGAGGCGGCGGAGAAGCGCCTGGGGGAGATCGCGAGGCGTCCCGCGGGCCGGCGCCGCGACGCGTTCCGGCCGCGCAGCGTCACGCAGCGCCTGCTCGACGCCAACTATTTCGGCCGCGCGATCGTGCTCCAGCAGGCGCGCGCGGGCATGCTGCGCAGGACGGGCGGTCACTACCCGGCGCCGCTCGCGGCCATCGAGACGATCGAGCGCGGGCTGGACCTGCCCGTCCAGCGGGCGCTCGTGTACGAGGAGAACGCGATCGTGCCGCTGGTCGTGGGGGCGGTGTGCAAGAACCTCGTGCGCGTCTTCCTCCTGTCCGAGGACGCCAGGCGCAGGTCGCCCGTGGCCGACGAGAGCCTGCAGCCCGCGCCCGTGGCGCGGCTCGCGCTCGCCGGCGCCGGCGTGATGGGCGGCGGCATCGCCGAGCTCGCCTCGCGCTTCGGGCTGGAGGTGCGCCTGCGCGACGTCAGGCCGGAGGCGCTGCAGAAGGGCCTGCAGACCGTGCGCGCCGTCCTGGACGAGCGCGGCCGCAGCCGTCGCACACCCGGACGCGAGAAGGACGGGCAGATGGCACGCATCCTCCCCGCGCTCGAGCTCACGGGCGTGCGCCACGCGGACGTCGCGATCGAGGCGGTGGTCGAGGACCTGGACGTCAAGCGCCGCGTGTTCGCCGAGCTGGAGGTGCGGCTGCCCGGGGCCGCGATCCTCGCCACCAACACCTCGTCGCTCAGCGTGGACGCGCTCGCCGACGGGCTGCAGCATCCGGCGCGCTTCGTGGGCCTGCACTTCTTCAATCCCGTGCACCGCATGCCGCTGGTCGAGGTGGTGCGCGGCGCGAAGACCAGCGACGCGACGCTCGTGACCGCGGTGGCGCTCGCGCGCCGGCTGGGCAAGACGCCCGTCGTGGTCAGGGATTCGCCGGGTTTCGTGGTCAACCGCATCCTGATGCCCTACCTGCGCGAGGCCATGCACCTGCTCGAGGAGGGCCACGATCTCCAGGCGGTCGATCGCGCCATGCGGCGTTTCGGAATGCCCATGGGTCCTTTCGAGGTCCTGGACGAGGTCGGGCTCGACGTGGCGAAGAAGGTCGCGGGTGTGCTGTCGGCCGCGTTCCCGGCGCGCATGCAGTCCGCGCCGCTGCTCGACAGGCTCGTCTCCGCGGGGCGCCTCGGGCGCAAGTGCGGGCTCGGATTCTATCGCCACGCCGGCCGCACGCGCACGGCCGATCCGGCTCTGCGCGCGTTGCTCGCGCTGCCCGCGCTGCGCACGGGCACGACGCCGGGCCAGCTCACGGAGCGCATGGTGCTCGCGATGGTGAACGAGGGCGCGCGCTGTGTGGAGGATGGCATCATCGCCGACGCGGGCCAGGTGGACCTGGCGATGATCTTCGGCGCCGGTTTTCCCCCGTTCCGCGGCGGCGTGCTGCGCCACGCCGACGCGCTCGGGCTGCCGCACGTCGTCTCGCGGCTGCGCGCGCTGCGCGCCGAGAAGGGCGGGCGCTTCGAGCCCTGCGCGCTGCTGGTGACGCTGGCGGAGTCAGGCGGGGCGTTCACGGCGTAGCCGCAGGGAGCGAGGCGGGCTTGGCCGAACCCTGCCTAGCCCGGACGATTCATGAGCCCGCGGCCTGCGAGCGCGATCTGCGCGTCATCCGGACCCACCTTCGGTGGGTACCCCGAAGCTCGACCGGCCGCTGTCCTCATCGTGTC
>CAIXRL010000124.1 GCA_903921835.1 Candidatus Eiseniibacteriota bacterium
ATCTGACCACCACGACCCGCCGCGTCAGGTTCACGCCCTTCGCCTGCATGCGCACGAAGTAGACCCCCGCGCGCAGGTCGCCTGCCTCCAGCGCCGCCGTGTACCGGCCCGGCTCGCGCATGCCGTCGGCGAGCACCGCCACCTCGCGACCCTGCACGTCGAGCAGCGACAGGCGGACCTGCGCCCGCGAAGGCACCGCGAACGTCAGCAGCGAGTGGCCCGCGCAGGGATTGGGCGACAGCGGCGAGAGCGCGAACGCGGTGATCGCCTCCCGCGCCGTCACCGGGATCGGCCCGAACGTGAACGAGCGCCCGTCGCTCTGCACGCCACTCAGGCGGTACCACTGCTCCTGCCCCGCCGGCGCCGCGGCGTCGAGCACCGTCGTGGTGCGGCCGTTCACCGTCGGCGTTACCGCGACCGGCGACCACCCGCCGTTCACCGCCGACGCACGTTCGAGCGCGATCGACTGGAACGCGGACGGATCGCTCAACTCCCACTCGACGCGCACGCCGGCGTCGGTCGGGATGGCTCGGAACAGTTCCACCAGCGTCGGCGTGGTGAACGCCGCGGCGCTCGTCCCACTGCCGACATTGCCGGCGTAGTCACGCGCATCCACGCGCAGGTAGGCGCTGTTGTTCGCGGCGGCGCCGCTGACCAGCCAGTCGAATGTGCCGGTGTTGGCGGTGCCCCACGCGAGCAGCTCCCACGGTCCCGTGGCTCCAGTGCGCGAGAGGTAGAGATCCACGGATTGCACGCTGTCGTTGTCGGTCGCGGTCCACGTGAGGACGCGCGTGGTGCCGTTGACGAGCGTATCGCCGCCGGCGGGCGAGAGCACCTGGACGGTCGGGGCGATGACATCGGGGACCGTGCTCCACGCCAGCGCACAGACGTCGTTCAAGCCGGACATGCCCGATGCGTAGTACCCCCCGAACACCACCATGCGGTCGCGCACCGCGTCGTAGATTGCGCTGTGGCTGTCCCGTTGGCGCGGCAGGGTGCCGGAGGGGTCCAGCTGCGTCCAGGCGGGCGTGCCCGCCAGCGACAGCGCCCAAGCGTCGTTGTCGTAGCCGCCCCCGAAGACCACCATGCGATCGCGCACCGGGTCGTAGATCGCGCTGTGCGACTGCCGTGCACCCGGCGGTGTGCCCGAGGGAGTCGCGTTCGTCCAGCCCGGCGTTCCCGCCAGCGATAGCGCCCAGACGTCATTGAGCAAGCCGGTGTTCGAGGAGCCGCCGAACACGATCATGCCGACGCCCACCGAGTCGTAGATCGCGCTGTGCGAGTGCCGTGGACTCGGCGGGATCCCGGGGGGCGTCGACTGCGTCCAGCCCGGCGCGCCCGTCAGCGATAGAGCCCAGACGTCATTGAGATTGCTGGAACCGTTGTCGCCCCCGAACACGATCATGCGGTCGCTCGCCGGGTCGTAGATCGCGCTGTGCAACGCCCGTGCGCTCGGCGGCGTGCCGATGGGCGTCAGCTGCATCCAGGCCGGCGTGCCCGCCAGCGATAGCGCCCAGACATCGTTCAGGTAGTGGGTGGAACTGTCCCTGGATGCACCTCCGAACACCACCATGCAGTCACGCGCCGGGTCGTAGATCGCGCTGTGCGACGCCCGTGCGCTCGGCGGCGGGCCGATGGGAGTCAGCTGCGTCCACGTCGGCCTGCCCGCCAACGACAGCGCCCAGACATCGTTCAGGTAGTGGGTGGAGCTGTCCCTGTATGCACCTCCGAACACCACCATGCGGTCGCGCGCCGGGTCGTAGATCGCGCTGTGCGAGTCGCGCACGCTCGGCCGTGCGCCCGTGGGGGCCAGTTGTGCCCAGGCGGGCGTGCCCGCCAGCGACAGCGCCCAGGCGTCGGTGAGGTAGTCCCGGTTTGCTTCGCCCCCGAACACCACCATGCGGTAGCGCGCCGGATCGCAGATCGCTGTGTGCGATCCCCTTGCGCTCGGTGGCGTGCCCGAGGGAGCGAGTTGCGTCCAGGCCGGCGTGTCCGCCAGCGACAGAGCCCAGACGTCGTTGAGGCGGGAGCCCGCCTCCCCTCCGAACACCACCATGCGGTCACGCGCCAGGTCGTAGATCGACGTGTGGTTGAGCCGGGTGCCCGGCAGGGTTCCCGAGGGAGCCAGCTGAGTCCAGGCTGTCGTGCCCGCCAGCGATAGCGCCCAGGCGTCGTTGAGCGCGCCGGTGCCCGAGAAACCCCCGAACACGATCATGCGGTCACGCGCCGGGTCGAAGATCGCGCTGGGCTCAGTTCGTCCACCCGGTACGGTGCCTGGTGGTGTCAACTGCGTCCATGCCTGAGTGCCTGCCAGCGATAGCGCCCAGACATCGTTGGGGTAGGTGGAGCCGTCCCAGCCCCCAAACACGACCATGCGGTCACGCACCGGATCGTAGATCGCCCTGTGCCCCGCCCGCGCGGCCGGCGGGGTACCGGTGGGCGTCAGCTGCGTCCACGCTGGCGTGCCCGCCAGCGAAAGCGCCCAGACGTCGTTGATGTATCCGGAACCGCCGTAGCCCCCGTACACCACCATGCGTGCACGCTCCGGATCGTAGATCGCGCTGGGGAACTCGGATACGGGGCGCACCGGCTGATTCCATGCGCCGTCCGCCGCGCCCGTGGCGCGGAGGTCCGTCGCTGAAGAACCGGGTGCTGATGTCGTGCCCGCATGAGCCAGGCGCAGCATGAGATCGCGCTGCCACGGAGCGAGTCGCGCGTCCCCGGCTGCCTCCGCCATCTTTGCGCGCGCCGCGGGCGCCAGTTGCGTCGCGCCGTCCGGGGCGAGGTGTGGGATCTCGCCGACCATCGTCGGCAAGCCCGCCCCCGACGCGCCGGAGCCGGTGTTGACGCCGACCCGTGCGAAATCCCCCGCGGCGTTGAACGCGTTCGCCTGCGGGGCGATGACGTTCACGATGCGACCCGTGCCCAACATGTTCGGATCGGCGCTCTGGGCCGGCGCTCCGCTCGCCGCAACTCCCAGCGCAAGCGCCACAGGCAGAAGAACGCGCATCGTCACGCGCAGCGGATTGCGCTTCAGGGCAGCAGGCAGCGGGGCGGCCATGGGAACCTCCGGAGGGCGACAGTGACAGGGCGCGAGATGACGCAGACGTGGCCGGGGGTGCTCACCATCATGCCCGCATCTTCCTGAAAGGCAGCAGGCATCGAACGTCACGGGAAGGGTAGCCCGTATCCGCCCCGGGGGCGTGGCGCCCATTCACTGTAGAGAGACGCCCCGCGTTGCCGCCGGGGCACCACCTGTCGGACTTCGTGGGTCGCGCGGCCGCGCCCTACCGGATCACCGTCACCCGCGCCACCCTCACGTTTGCGCCCTGCGTCAGCCGCAGCAGGTAGAGCCCCGGCGCGAGGCCGCGGTCCTCGGCGAGCGCCAGCGAGTGCCGGCCTGCGCCCAGTGCGCCGACCTCGCGCTCTGCCACGCGCCGCCCGCTCACGTCCAGCAGTTCGAGCCGCGCGGACGTGGCGGTC
>CAIXRL010000125.1 GCA_903921835.1 Candidatus Eiseniibacteriota bacterium
AGCCCGACGCGGCCGTGGTTGTAGAAGTCCACGCCGTGGTCCACGCGCAGCCACGTCTCCTTGAGCCAGCGCAGGCCGGTGGGGTCCACGAACTGCAGCGCCTGGTTCATGGGCAGCGTCAGCCACGCCGGCGACCAGTCCCACAGGAAGAACCCGTCCACGACCAGGACCGCGATCGGGAACGCGAACACCAGCACGGGCAGGCGGGACAGCCCGCCGATCGCGAAGCACGCGCCGGTGAACAGCACGATCGAGGGCACCGCGAACAGCAGGGCGGGCCGCAGGTAGTTGCCGGGCGCGAACGGCCCGATGTAGTCCGCCGTGGCGCCGTGCGGCACCAGGTGGTTGCACACGATCGCCCAGCCGACGTGCAGCGCCAGCACGCCGAGGAAGCTGGCGAGCACCGCCAGGTACTTGCCCCACACGTACTCCGACGGGCGCAGCGGCGTCGAGTGGAGCAGCTCGCCGACGCCCTGCTCGTCGTCGCGGATCACCGCCATGCCCGCGCCGACGGAGATGAAGAACACGTACAGGATGCTGATCAGCAGCACCAGCGTCTGCGTGACGGCGAACTCCGACGTGAGCCAGGCCTTGTGCCCGCCCACCCGGGCGTCGCCCGACATGATGGAGGCCTGGCCGGTGGACAGCCCGTACGTCATCAGGGCGAGCAGTAGGATCTGCACCCAGAACAGCGGCCGTCGCGCGCTGTGGGTGAACTCCTGCCGGAAGACCTCGAACGTGCGCGCGCCGTTCATGCGTTCACCGGTTCGGCGGCGGCGGCCTCCGTCCCCGGCAGCGCTCCGGTGCGCATGAGCACCAGGTAGGCGTCCTCGAGCGACGGCGCCACCGCCTCGAAGCCGAGCGGCCGGTCGCCGCCGGGCGTGTAGACGCGCACGCGGTGGTGGCCCTCCACGAGCAGCTCCTGCGTGACCTGCCACTGCTCGCGCAGCGCCGGCAGCTCCGCGGGCCGCACGACGCCCTCGACGATGCGTCCCTCGAGCGCCGCGCGCGCCGCGCGCGGCGTGGTGAGCGCGACGAGCCGCCCGGCGCGGATCACCGCGAACCGCGGGCAGAGCACCGCGACGTCCTCGACGATGTGCGTGCTCAGGATCACGACGCGGTCCTCGGCCAGCTCCGCGAGCAGGTGGTAGAAGCGCAGCCGCTCCTCGGGGTCGAGGCCCGCCGTGGGCTCGTCCACGATGAGCAGGCGGGGGTTGCCCGAAATGGCCTGCGCGATCCCGAGCCGCTGACGCATGCCGCCCGAGTAGGACTTGACCGGGCGCTGCGCCGCGAACGACATGTTCACGCGCCGCAGCAGCTCGTCCGCGAGCGGCCCCGGACCGCCGGGAGCGTTCACGCCCTTCAGGCGCATCAGGTGTAGCAGCATGTCGCGGCCCGTGAGGTGGGCGTAGAAGCCGAAGTCCTGCGGCAGGTACCCCAGGCGCTCGCGCAGCCACTGTGGGTCCGCGATGGTGTCGTGGCCGTCCAGGCGCACGCCGCCCGACGTGGGCTCCAGCACGCCCGCCAGGATGCGCATGAACGTGGACTTGCCCGCGCCGTTGGGGCCGAGCAGGCCGAACATGCCGGCGGTAACTTCGAGGTCCACGCCCTGCAGCGCGGCGACCGGACCGGGATACACCTTCACGAGACCCGAAACCTGCAGCATGGGAGCACCCTCCGGCCATGAACGAGCGATGGGGTATGCCATGACCTACGCTTCCGGGACCCGATCGGTTGCATCCGCCTTGCCGGATGGCCGCACATCGCTCTGGGCGCGTCGCGCCGGAATCGGTATCGTCCCGGGCAAGGGGACAACGTCCGGATCCATCCCCGCAACGTCGCCCGCCGGGGCCCGTGTGCCCCGGAAGACCGCCCTGGTCGCCACCCTTCGAGTGCCTGGAGCCCCCATGCGCCCCGCAGTGTTCCTCGTCCTCGCCCTGGTGTTCGCTCGTCCGTCCGTCGTGGTCGCGGGTGGGTTCGCAGGCGGCGCGCCGCCCTCGCCGCCGGCCGGCAGTTCGTGCCTGCCAGGTCGG
>CAIXRL010000126.1 GCA_903921835.1 Candidatus Eiseniibacteriota bacterium
ACGCCGTTGAGCGGCGTGCGGATCTCGTGGCTCATGTTGGCGAGGAACTCGCTCTTGGCCTGTGCGGCCTGCATCGCCCTCTCGAGCGCTTCGGAGAGCGCCAGCGCGGCGTGGCGCTCGCCGGTCACGTCCTCGAACGTCAGCACGAAGCCGGAGGCGTGGTCCCGGTCGTCGGTCACCGGGTTGGCCCGCGAGTGCACCCAGCGCGTGGTGCCGTCCGGCGCCACCGCGCGGAACCGCGCGTCGAACTCGCCGCGCCCCGTCACGAAATCCGCCCAGAGCGCGATGACGCCCTCGCGATCTTCGTGCGCGACCGCGTCCACCCAGCCCTCGCCGATCGCCTGGAAGTCGCTCAGGCCCGTGATCTCCTGCCAGCGCACGTTGCAGTACTCGCACAGCCCGAAGGCGTCCGTCTTGAGGATGCCCACGGGCGAGGCAGCGCTCAGCGAGCGGAAGCTCGCCTCGCTCTCGCGCATGCGCGCCTCGGCGAAGCGACGCTGGGTGGTGTCGGTCAGCGAACCCGACATGCGCACGGGCCGCCCGGCGACGTCCCACTCCGCGGAGCCACGCGCGCGGAACCAGCGATAATCACCCGCCGGCGTGCGCATGCGCACGTCGAGGCTGTAGGACGCGCGCTGCTCGAGGTGTTCGCTCACGGCCTGGCGCCAGCGATCCAGGTCGTCCGGATGCAGGTGCTCCTCGAACCACGCCAGCGGCGCCTGCGAGGGGCCGGGTTCGAGGCTGAGGCGCTCGCGAAAGTCGGGCGAGAGGTAGAGCTGCTTCGTGCGCAGGTCGTATTCCCACACGCCGTCGTGCGAACCCTGCAGCGCCAGCTCGAAGTGGCGCTTCTCCTCCTTCAGCTCGTCCACCAGGCGCTCGCAGTCGTTCGCGAACTGGCCGAGGCCGTCCTGCGATTCGGCGAGCCGCTCCGCGAGCGCCTCCGCCGCCGCCTCGGCGATGATGCGGGCGCCGCGTTCGCGCGCCGCGGTGCGCCACGCGAGCAACGCCGCCGCGAACGCCGCGAGACACGCGGCGGCCAGCACCGGCGTGCGCGCGGAGGGCAGCGCCAGGGCGACGGCGATTCCGGCAAGCGCCACCCCTCCCGCGATCCGTTCGGCGGGCAAGCGACGCAAGCGTGGGGAATCTGCTGCTGTTCCGGGGGAGGACGAGCGCAAGGCGGGGGCTCCTCGAGATACGCGCGACGCGAGGGGAAACCTGCCCCGTCGCGGCATCCAAACCGATTGTCTCCCATACATTCGGAACATCGCGGGCGTTCCTGAAGCGGTTCCCTTCAAGCCACGCGGAATTCCCCCGCGGCGCCGCCCGCAAGTGGCGGGAAGTTCGTCGCGGCCGGCGGGGCCATTGCGACGATTTCGCGCCGCCACCCTTACGCGAAAAAACCGTTCAGCCGCGCGCCAGCCTCTCGGCGAGCGCCTCGCGGTGCGCCGCGAAGGCGATGTCCGCAGGCGGCGAGCGGAGGGAGAACCACTCCGCCTCGATCGCGTCGTCCCCGGGCGCCAGCGTGCCGCCAGTGCGCTCGGCGGTGTAGAGAATGAGCACGGCGCGCACGCGCGGGTCGTCGAATCCCGCGTAAACGTGGAACAAACCCGTCAGCCGCGCCTCGAGGCCGGTCTCCTCGCGCAGCTCGCGAACAGCCGTTTCCTCGGGAGTCTCGCCCGCCTCCATGAAGCCGGCGGGAAGGCACCACGAGCCCGCGCGCGGCTCGAACTTGCGCCGCACCAGCAGCACGCGACCCTCCTCGACCAGGATCACGCCCGCGGCGGGCACCGGATTGCGGTACCAGATGAAGCCGCACGCGGGACACGTGGGGCGCAGCGTGCCGTGCTCGGCAAGCGGTGTGAGCGCGGTTGCGCAGTGCGGACAATAGGTCGGTTCGAAGGGAGCCATGTCAGCGCAGCAGCGTAGGGCGGGGCGGGCGGGCGGGCAAGCGAGCGGCGCGCGAGCCGAACGCCGGGGCGCGGGCGGCGGCCCGTCCGGATCAAGTCCGGTTGCGGCGTGTCCGCGAAACGCCCGGCGGATCGTTCCGCCGGGCGTTCGCGTGGCGGGCCACATCGTCGTGGGCGCCGGGCTGCTCCATCCTGCTGCGGACTTCGCCCCATGCCTGCACCTTGCGTGGCACCTTGCGGTGTCGGCAGCCCGGACGACGCCTCCTCCGATGTGGCCGTGGTGCTGCTACTCGTGCCGCCGATCCTCCAGCTGTTGGCGCAGCTCGCGCAGCTGCTGACGGAGCTCTTCCATCTGCTGGCGCAGATCGCCGTTGTCCGCGTCGTTGCGAGCGCGGAGACGGGCCTCTCGGTCGGATTCTCCCATTCGGCCTTGCCCTGCCATCGGCCCCTGCCCGCGGTCCATCCGCGGAGCGGCCGCCAGCTCGGCCTCGACGGTGCGCCGGGTGCCCTTGCGCGACACCGTGAGCGAGACCTTGCCGTCCACATCGCGGAGCGCCTCGACCAGGCCCTCCGCGTTCTTCACGTCATGCCCCTCCACGGTGAGGATCACGTCGCCCGGGCGCAGTCCCGCACGCTCCGCCGGAGTATCCGACATCACCTCGAGCACCAGCACCCCGTCCGTCCCGGGCGCTCCGAGCGCCGCGGCAAGAGGCTCGCTGAGCGATTCGATGCGCACGCCGAGCCGTCCGCGGCCGGAGCCCGTCACGCTCAGCGCGTGCAGGCCGCCGCTGCCGTCGAGCCCCGGAACGCCCCGGAGCATCCCGCGCACACGCCCCGGCAGCGAGTCGAGATCGCCGTCGAAGCGGTAGGTCTCCGGCTCGCCGCCGTTGCGGAAAATCTTCACGCGCACGTCGTGATGATTGGCGCCATTGTGGCCGTCACGGTCGTCGCGATCGCCCGGCGCGGGCGGAGGCGATGGCGGAGGCGATGGCGCGCTCGGCGCCACCGGCGTCTCGTCGGCGTCGGCGCGGGACGCGAGCGTCACCGGGAAGATCCGCCGCTCGCCGCGCCGCAGCACCTGCAGCGCCACCTGCTGGCGATCGCGCGCCTCGCCCACCATGCGCGCGAGGTCCTGGGGTGATTCCACCGTGCGCGAGTTGAAGCGCACGATCACGTCGCCCTGCCGCAGTCCGGCGCGGGCCGCGGGCCCGCCGGGCACGACGCGACTCACGAGCACGCCGGCGTCATCGTGCAGGTCCAGCCCGTCGCGCAGGTCGCTCGTGATTTCCTGCGTGTAGACACCCAGCCAGGGCCGCGCGGCGGCGAGCGCCGCGTGCGGCATCGCGAACGCCGCCGTGAGGGTGAGCGCGAGGAACGCGAGCCTGACGCGCCGCGTGGTTCTACGCATGAACTTCCTCCTGTTTCGGCCCGGACGCGTCACGAACCCGCGCTCTCGGCTTGCGGTTCATGAATGGTCCGGGCTAGCGTCCTGTCCCAGAGGTCCCGCGACGATTCAGCCGGTGCTCTTGGCCCCGGGCTGCGTTGCTCCTCCTCGACGCATCCCCAATACGACTTCGTCGTCGCGCATTGCCCGAGTTCAAGATCCCTCGGCTGAGATGGACGCGTTGCCTCTGGGACAGGACGCTGGCGTGCGAATCCTGGGCGGGGAGCGCGTTGCCTGCGACGTATTGGACAACCGAACGACCCAATTGGTTCCACATGGTTCCGTCAAACTCGAGCCCAGGAACGGCATCCGATCGCATGAAATCAGGTGATTTGCTGACGCTCGATGTCGAGGACCTTGCGCTCGGAGGCAAGGCGCTCGCACGGCACGAGGGCTGCGTTGTGTTCGTGGACCGGGGCCTGCCCGGCGACCGCATCACCGCGCGGGTCGGCAAGGCGAAGCGCTCCTTCGCCGAGGCCCGCATCGTCTCGCTCGTGACCCCGGCCGCGAACCGCCTGCCCGCGCGCTGCGCCCACGCCGACCAGTGCGGCGGCTGCCGCATGCAGGAGCTGCCGTACGACGAGCAGGTGCGCCTCAAGGAACGGCAGGTCGCGGAGACGCTCCGGCACCTGGGCGGCATCGCCGACGCGGTCGTGCACCCGATCGTGCCCGCGCCATCACAGTGGCACTACCGGAACAAGATGGAGTTCAGCTTCCTGCGCGGCGACGACGGCACGCCGATCCTCGGACTGCACGAGCGCGGCACCTTCGATCGCGTGTTCCAGTTGCGCGAGTGCTGGATCGCCTCGCCGCTGGTCGCGGAGGTGGCGACGTACACGCAGCGGTTCGCCGCCGAACACGGCTGGCCCGCCAATCCTCCCGGGAAGCTCGACGGGATCATCCGCTTCCTCATGATCCGGCACCTCGCGCTCACGCAGGAGTGCGCCGTGCACCTGATCGCGTCGTCGGAGGAACTGCCGCAGCTCGAGGACTGGGCGCGCGGCGTCGCGGCGCTCTCGCCCGACGTGAAGACGGTGACGCTTGGCCTGAACACCTCGCGCTCCAACGTCGCGTTCATGGAGCGTGAGGTCGCGCTCGTGGGTTCCGGTGCGATCGTCGAGCGTCTGCTCGGGCTCGAGTTCGAGGTCGTGGGCAACGCCTTCCTGCAGACGAACAGCGCACAGGCGGAGAAGCTCTACTCGCTCGCGCTGGCGGCCGCGCAACTGCGCGGCGACGAAACGGTGCTCGACCTCTACTGCGGCGCGGGCACGCTGACGCTGCTGTTCGCACGCGCCACCGCGAAGGCGGTTGGCGTCGAGGCGGTGCCCGAGGCGGTCGAGCGCGCGCGCCGCAACGCGACGCGCAACGGCATCGAGGACGTCCGGTTCGTCTGCGGTGACACGCGGCAGGTGCTGCGCGAGTGGGCGCTGAACCAGCGGCCGGGTGCGGTGAAGCCCGACGTGCTCGTCGTGGATCCACCGCGCGCGGGGCTGCACCCGCGCGTGGTGGTGCGCTGTGCGGAGCTCTCGCCGCGGCGGATCGTGTACGTCTCGTGCAACCCGGCGACGCTGGCGCGGGACCTCAAGGACTTCGCGGGGCTGGGCTACGTGCTGCGCGAGGTGACGCCGGTGGACATGTTCCCGCACACGCCGCACATCGAGTGCGTGGCGCGGCTGGAGCGGGCTTCGGGCTGATCCGGGTGCCTGCCACCTGGCGGCCCCGCAGTCCGGACGGCGCCGGCCACGCGCCGTGGCCGAGGTCGTTCTTTCCGTCGGGAGCGCGCCCGTCGCGCGAGCGCGCCGGGGTGCGGGACAAGGAAGGCCTTCGCCT
The DNA here is from genome assembly GCA_903921835.1 of Candidatus Eiseniibacteriota bacterium. Classification (GTDB taxonomy): domain Bacteria; phylum Eisenbacteria; class RBG-16-71-46; order RBG-16-71-46; family RBG-16-71-46; genus CAIXRL01. The sequence goes on from CAIXRL010000126.1 coordinate 5,182, forward strand.
GGCCCACGGCAAGGCGCTCGAATGCGGCGGGCGCGCTGTTCCGGCCGCAAGCCGCGCCCCCCTCGGCTTCCCCGGGCAGGAGCAGCGTGCGCGTGACGGACCGCCGGCGAGCTTGTGCTAGGATTTTGGGTCATGAACTCTCCCTCTCGCATCGTGGCCGCGGGGCTCGTGCTCGCCGTGGCGCTCGTCGTCGCCGCCCGCGCACAGGACTCTGCCCCGAGAATCCTGGACCAGGGCCGGCTCGTCACGTTCCAGCGTGACGTCCCGGTCGCGACGGAACGCTTCCAGTACACGCTGCGGGGCGATTCGCTCGTCGTCAGCGCCGGCACCGAACGCCGCATGCGCCAGCCGGACGGCTCGCAGAAGCCCTACACCAAGAACATGGTGCTCATCGCCCGCACCGACGACTTCGGGATGCTCAACTACACCTCGAACGAATGGCTCGGCGGGCACATGATCACGCGCAGCATCCTGCCCACCGACACGCTGCTCACCACGTACCGCGAGGTGGACGGCGGCAATGGCTCGGCCGACATGCTCGATCGGCCGCCGGGACGCATATTCGCGCTGGACCCGGGGCTGTTCACGCTGTTCGACGTGATCGGGCGCAGCCTGCAGCATCGCATCTTCGGCTCACGCCCCGTGCAGCTCGTCGTGCTCGGCGAGAGCGCCAGGACCGTCGAGGCGACCGCGACGCTCGCGGGCCCGGACACCGTGTCCTGGGGCGGGCATCGCGTGGTGACGGAGCGCATCGCGCTGCGCGATTCCTCCGGCGCGTTCACGCTGTGGCTCTCGCCCGAGGGACACATGTTGCGGCTCGAGAGCAAGGACGGGCGGCTCGTCGTGATGCGCGATCCGCCCGCGCCCGTGAAGCGCTCCCGCTCCGTCACAGCGCAACCGCGCGCCCGATGATCGATGCGTGCGGCCCGTCGCGGGCCGCACGCCCTGCTCCCGCTCGGCGGCGCGGCACGACCGGTCGCCCACCTGCCCGGGTTCAGCGCCCGCGCGACTCCAGCCAGCGCACCAGCAGCCGCACGCCGAACGCGTTCGCCCCGCGCGCCGAGTCGGCGCGCGCTTCGTGCGTCCACGCCGTGCTCGCGATGTCGAGGTGCGCCCAGCGCATGCCCTTCGCGAAGTGCTCGAGGAACGCCGCCGCGGCGCACGCTCCGCCCTCGCGCTTCTCGGACGAGTTGACCAGGTCGGCCGTCTCGCCCGCCTTCATCTCGACCAGGTAGTCGTCCCAGAGCGGCATGCGCCACAGCCTCTCGCCCACGGCGCCGCCCGCCGCGTCGAGCTCCGCCGCGAGCGCGTCGTCGCGCGTGAACAAGCCCGCCGCCGCGCGGCCGAGCGCGACGGAGATCGCTCCGGTCAGCGTCGCGAGGTCGAGCACGGTCCCGGGCTGGAAGCGCCGCGCGTAGCCGAGCGCGTCGGCCAGCAGCAGGCGGCCCTCGGCGTCGGTGTTGGTGACCTCGATCGTGGTGCCGTCGAGCGCGCGCAGGACATCGCCGGGCTTGAGCGCACGGCTGCCCACCATGTTCTCCGCGCTCGGGATGAGCCCGACGAGCCGCACGTCCAGGGCAATGGCGGGCAGCGAGGCGAACAGGCCGAGGACCGCGGCCGCGCCGGACATGTCGTATTTCATCCGGCTCATGCCCTCGCGCGGCTTGAGCGAGTAGCCGCCGGTGTCGAACGTGACCCCCTTGCCGATCACGACCACGGTCGGCGTCTTCGTGCCGCGCGCGGCCGGTCGCGCCGGGCTCTTCTCGAGCACGATGAAGCGCGGCGGATGCGCGCTGCCGCGGCCCACGCCGAGCACGCAGCCCATGCCCAGGCGCTCCATGGCGTCCTCGTCGAGCACGGTGACCGTGGCGCCGACGTGCTTCGCGATCTCCCGCGCGCGCGAGGCGAGCGTCTCGGGGACCAGGTCCTGCCCCGGCGTGTTCGCGAGGTCGCGCGCGAGGCACACGGCCCCGCCGAGCTGCGCGCCCTGCCCGACCGCCGCCGCGGCACCCTTGACGAGCACCGCGGGCGAGAGGATCTCGATCCGCGTGAGCGGCGCCTTGGATTCGCGGCGATACGCCGTGAACCGGTGATGCCCCAGCAGGGCCCCTTCGGCGAGCGCGCGCAGCGTCGCCACGTCCGGCGGGATGCCGTCGTCGAGCGCGAGCGCGAGCGTGCCCGCGCCGAGATCGCGCGCACGCCTGGCCGCCTGCGCGGCCGCGAGCAGCAACCGCTGCGCGTCACGACCCGCCGCGGGCCCCAGGCCCACGAGCAGCACGCGCTTCGCCCGGACGCCCCTGGGATAGAGCAGCGCCGTCTCGCCGGCGCGACCCGCGAAGTCCCCCGCGGCCAGCAGCGCGGCCAGCGCGCCGTGGGTGGCGCGATCCAGGCGCTGCGCGGCGCCGGCCAGCCGCTTCCCGCCCTCGGCCACACCCACGGCCAGCAGCCCCACCGGGCGCGTGGCGAGATCCGCTTTGCGAACGATCACGTCCATCGGTCATCTCCTGTCGGGCGCACCGCGCACCATGGCGCGGGACATCTCCAGCGGGCACGTTACGCTGACGGCGCACCCGCGACCAGCGGCATCGCGCGGCGGACGCCAGCGCCACAGCGCCTTGCGACGCGCATCCCGCAGCGCGTTGTCCCGCGGCAGTCTACCTGGGCGGGATCGTGCCGCAGCGGCAACTTTCCACATCATGCCCTCCACATCGTGCTTGCGCGCAATGCCGCCGGGCGGCATTCTCCGGCCCCTGCTCGTGCGCGTGCACCGACACGCCCCTGCTGCTGACCTCGAAGCCGCCGTACGGATGCGGCGGCCGGATCAACCGGAGGAAACACCATGTCCCATCGCACCCTCGTTCTCGCCACGTCCCTTCTCGCCGCCACGCTCGTGCTCGCGGGCTGCGGCAAGAAGGCGGAGCAGACCGCAGGCGGCACCGCCGCCAGCGACAGCCTGCTCTCCTCGAATCCGGTCGAGCAGCCCCAGGGCCAGTTGCAGCCCCAGACGGGCGTGCAGGCCGGCGGCTCGACGAACGCCGCCCCGGCGCCAGAGCCCGCGCCGAAGAGCAAGGCGCCCAAGCCGGCCCACAAGCCGAGCGAGCGCAAGCCCGCGCCCGCGCCCGAGCCGCGCGCCGAGGCGCCGAGCGTGACGATCCCGGCCGGCACCGAGCTGAAGGTCACTTGCGGCGCCGCGCTCAACTCGGAGACGGCGAAGAGCGGCGACAGTTGGTCGGGCTCACTCTCCGATGCGGTGACGATCGGTTCGGCCGCGCCATTTCCGGCCGGCAGCACGGTGCTGGGCATCGTGGAAGCCGTGCAGGGTGCGGCGAAGGGTGACCGCGCCTTTCTCGTGCTGCGCGTCACCGCCATCGAGTCCAACGGGGCGTCGCACACGATCAGCGCGGAGGCGGACAGTCTCATCGCGGGCTCGACGCGCAAGCGCAACGTCGGCGCGATCGCCGGTGGCGCGGCGGTCGGCGCTCTGATCGGCAAGGCAGTCGGCGGCACCGGCAAGAGCGCGCTCATCGGCGGCCTTCTGGGCGGCGCGGCGGCGACGGGCGCGGTCGCCACGACGAAGGGATTCCAGGTGGACGTGCCCCAGGGCAAGGCGCTCGTCTTCAAGGTGCTCCGCGACACAAATGTGAAGCTCTGACGCGGCGCGGCCCGCGCCGCGTTGTCCGCAACCCCGGCCGGGGGCGTGGCGCAGGGCGCCGCGCCCCCGCCGCATTGCTGTCCCGCGCCGTACCGGCCGCGGGCGCGGGTGGCCGGAGGGGTACACCGGGGCCCGTTCCGGTGGGTCGACTCCATTGTGAAGTAACGGGTTGGCGGACTTATCGAGGTGGCATGCGGCCTGCTATTCTTACGGGTGTCCACGCTGGATTCTTGGCCCGGCTGCCGACGACCGGCCGCCCCGGGCCCGCAGCCCATCAGGAGGAGTTCATCCATGAAGCGACATCTGGGTATCGCGCTGGGTCTGCTGCTCGCCGTCGCGGCGCTGTCCGGCTGCGGCAAATCCACCAAGCCGGCCTCGCTGTTGGGGGCGAACGGCGGCGGAACGAACGGCGCCACGCCCGTGGACGTCGCGCAGGCGAACGACGCGGTGACCGCCAGCGCGGGGCTGATCAACGAGGATCAGTACACCACGTCGGCGCAGACGCCCATGCAGTTCAGCGCCGGCGGCCTGTCGCTCGGCCGACCCATCCACTGGTGGCGGACGATCGACTCCACGGCACGCACTGTGGACATCACGTACGAGGATCTGGACTCGCTCGGCCGTCCGATCACCGCGATCGCGACGATCCACAGACGCTTCGTCGGCACGTTCAACATCGTCGCCGGCGACACCGGAGTCGTCGGCAAGCCGGACTCGACGCTTCGCGTGATCCGCAAACCGCTCGATGACCTCTGGACGCGCAAGCTGATGCTCCACCGCTTCCGGGCAGACTCCACCAGCCCGGCGGACAGCAGCCACAAGCGCGTTCAGTGGCGTGTGGTCGGCACGTCAGGGGTCACCGTGACCTCGGCCGGCGCCACGACGGAGATCGTGAGCCTCCGCATCCAGGCGGGCAAGAGGGACACGACCGTCACCGATCCGCTTCAGCTGGCCCGCATGCCCCGCATCCTGTGGATTTCGCCGCGCACGTCGGTGACGGTGACGGTGACCACGGGCCGCGCGAACGACATCGTCGCGCTCTACCACGGCAGCGAGCGTCGCAAGTTCACTTCGAACGGCGACAACACGTACTCGATCACGTTCGTGGCCGGGGATTTCGCCGGGCTGCGCCACTTCGGCGTCAACGCCTTCTCGAACGGCACGCTGCTCGACAACACCGCCCCGTACGACTCGCAGGTCTGGGTGCTGCCCTTCGGCGCGCGCGATCGCGATTGCAACGTGGATCGCCACTAAGTCACGAGCCCCTCGGGCGGCGACGCGTTCATCACGACCGGGCGGTCCTTCGGGGCCGCCCGGTTCATTTTCGGGCGGCGGGCGGCGGCCGCTGCGGGGCCTTCGCGGGAAACGTCAGTCCGGGCTGGCGTCACCGGGACGCGGGGCGCGGAACAGCTTCGCCCACTCCTCCAGCTCCGCGCGCGTGAGCGTGGTGGGCCTCTCCGGCTCGCCCACCGCCCCGCCCTCCGTCTCGCGGCCGCCTCCAAGCGCGCTGGCCAGGAACAGGTCGCTGAGTGCCACGTCCGCGCCCATCGCGCGCGCGTGCCGCGCCACCTCGATGTCGCCGGTCACCACCGTGACGCGTTCGACGCGACGGAGCTCTTCCTCGACCAGGATCCGGATCACGTCGTCGGCCTTCTGCGGCGGGCGCGAGAAACGGACCTCGATGTTGCCCGAACACTCGTCGCGTCCGGCGCCCTCAGCGCCGTCGAACACGACGACGTGCCGGACGTGCTCGCCGCCCATCATCCACGCGAGCAGGTTCACGAGCTTGTCGCGCGACTCGCGCAGCGTGCGGTCCGGCCCCGGCTGCAGCTGGGGTGTGCGCAGGATGAGGTTGTAGCCATCCACGATGATGAGCCGGTCGCTCATGTGCTCCTCGGGGCGGTGCGGGACGTGCGCAGCGGGAGCCCACGGTCGGCCATCGCACGCGCGGCGTCAACGCGGCGCGGGGCAGGGCGCCGGGTCACGAGCGT
>CAIXRL010000127.1 GCA_903921835.1 Candidatus Eiseniibacteriota bacterium
CCTCGTCCAGGTCCACGAGGCCCGCCAGCGGCAGGAACACCTCGGCGCCGTGCACGACCGCCGATGCCGCCACCGCGGGCCGGGAACCGTCGCGGGCCAGCGTCAGCGTCTCGATGCGCGCCAGCGGCAGGATCTGGCTCTGCAGCCGCTCGATCAGGTCGAGCTGCTCGGCCGTGCCGCGGATCACCACCGGCACGACGCGCCCGGGCGCGATCTTCTGCTCGGCTCGCAGGTTGCGAACCGCCACCACGACGTCCTGCAGGAAGCTCACCTCGCGCTCGACGCCCGCGTCGAACCACGCCTTCTTCGCCCTGGGCCAGCTTGCCAGCGCCAGCGTGTCGCCGTCGTGCGGGATCGCCTGCCATAGCTCCTCGGTGACGTGCGGCATGAACGGGTGCAGCAGCCGCAGGATGCCGTCCAGCACCTTCCACGACACCCAGCGCGCGGTGCGCAGGTCGGCACGCTCGTCGGAGGTCATGGCGTCGCCCTTGTCGGCGAGCGCCCAGCGCGACTTGGCCATCTCCAGGTACCAGTCGCAGTACTCGTTCCACGCGAAGTGGTAAATGGCCTGCGCGGCCTCGGCGAAGCGATACGTCTTGAGATTGCGCGAGACGCCCTTCACGGCGTTGGCGAAGCGCGACAGGATCCAGCGATCGGCCAGCGTCAGCCGGAGCTGCGACTCCTTCACCCTGGCGACGTTCTCCCCCCCCAGGCGCATGAGCACCAGCTTGCTGGCGTTCCACATCTTGTTCGCGAAGAACTTGCCGCTCTCGAGCCGCTTCTCCTCGAACAGCAGGTCCTGGCCCGTCGGCGTCTGGATCATCGTGAAGCGCACGGCGTCGGCACCGTACTTCTCGATCATCGCCAGCGGATCGGGCGAGTTGCCGAGCGACTTGCTCATCTTGCGGCCCTGCGCGTCGCGCACGATGCTGGTGAAGTAGACGTGCGCGAACGGCGACTCGCCCATGAAGTGGTAGCCGGCCATGACCATGCGCGCGACCCAGAAGAAGATGATGTCGCTGCCCGTGACCATGAGGCTGTTGGGGTAGAAGCGCGCGAGATCCGCCGTCTGCTCCGGCCAGCCGAGCGTGGCGAACGGCCACAGCCACGAGCTGAACCACGTGTCGAGCACGTCCTCGTCCTGGCGCCAGCCCTCGCCCTCGGGCTGCTCGATCGAGACCACCATCTCCTCACCGCGGTACCACACGGGAATGCGGTGGCCCCACCAGAGCTGCCGCGAGATGCACCAGTCGCGGATGTTCTCGAGCCAGTGCAGGTACACCTTCTTCCAGCGGGCCGGGAACATCTTCACGCGGCCCTTCCTGGCCGCCTCGATCGCCGGCGCCGCGAGCGGAGCCATCTTCACGAACCACTGCCACGACAGGTAGGGCTCGATCACGGTCTGGCAGCGCGAGCAGTGGCCGACGCTGTTCTCGTGCGGCTCGATCTTCTCCAGGTAGCCGGCGTCCTGCAGCGCCGCGACGATGCGCCGGCGCGCCTCGAAGCGGTCGAGGCCGCGGAAGTCGCCGGCGTTCTCGTTCATCCTGCCCGCTTCGTCCATCACCACCAGCTCGGGCAGTCCGTGCCTCCTGCCGGTCTCGAAATCGTTGGGGTCGTGCGCGGGCGTCACTTTCACGGCACCGGTGCCGAACTTCGGATCGACCATCGTGTCGGCGATGATCGGGATTTCGCGCCGCATGAGGGGCAGCACGGCCATCCTGCCGACGAGCTTCCTGTAGCGCGTGTCCTTCGGGCTCACGGCCACGCCCGTGTCGCCCAGCATGGTCTCGGGGCGCGTGGTCGCGACCACGATGGACTTGTCGCTGTCCTTGATCGGGTAGCGGATGTACCACAGGCTGCCCTGCGAATCCTTGTGGTCCACCTCTTCGTCCGAAAGCGCCGTCTGGCAGCGCGGGCACCAGTTGACGATGTAGCGCCCGCGGTAGACGAGGCCCTGCTCGTAGAGCGTCTTGAAGACGTGCTGGACCGCGTGCGAGTAGCCCTCGTCGAGCGTAAAGCGCTCGCGCGACCAGTCGGGCGAGGTGCCGAGGCGGCGCTCCTGCTCGAAGATCATGCCGCCGTACTGCTCCTTCCACGCCCACACCTCGCGCAGGAACTCCTCGCGCCCCAGGTCGTGGCGGCTCCGGCCCTCGGCCTTGAGCTTCTTCTCGACCACGTTCTGCGTCGCGATGCCGGCGTGATCCATGCCGGGGATGTAGAGCGTCTCGCGGCCATCCATGCGCTGCCAGCGGATGATGCAGTCGCGGATGGACTCGCCCAGCAGGTGGCCCATGGTCAGCGACCCGGTCACGTTGGGCGGCGGGATGGCGATGACGAACGGATCCTTGCCCTCGGTCGCGCGCGGCTGGAAGACGCCAAGGTCTTCCCAGAACTTGTAGCGCGGCGGTTCGATGCGGCTGGGATCGTAGGGTGCGTCGAGCGCCTCGGGGTTGCCGGGACGCATAGGCGGGCCTCCTTGGGAGGGGAAGCGGCGCGAGGAGGTGCCCGGGCGGCTCACGGCCGGCCCGGCCAGCCGCGCCGGAATGAGGCGAAAGACGTTAGCGGGCCGCGCCCGCTGCGGTCAAATGCGCGACAGCGGGCGCCGCTGCAGCGGGGTGCACGGCCGCGCGTGCGCGACCGCGGGCGCCGGTTTCAGCGACGGAGCCAGGCGAGAGCTTCCTCGCGCGTGCCCACGACCGTGCACTCGACCCCGGACTCCGAGATCAGCGTCTGCCACATGCGGCACATGCCGAATACGACCGGCGCCACGGCGACGAGCGCGATGCGATGCCCGCCCTCCCGGTTTCGCATGTCGTCAGTCGTCACGCCGGCGCTGGTGCGGATCGCGGTGGTCGAGAGCTGCATCGTGGTCACGCCGCTCCAGTCGGCGATCGAGAGGCGAGGCCCCGCCAGGTCGGCGGTGGCAGCCATGAAGCCGCGGTGCGCCTCGAGGTACTCCTCGTCGGTGACGGTGCCGGTCCCCGTCACGTGCAGCAGACCACTCTCATCCAGATGCCAGGTCACGGACACGCGGAATCTCCGGAGACGGGGACGGCTGCGGGAGAGCTGCCTGCCACGGGTCCCATGGTGCCGAAGCGGGAGACATGCGGTCAACGGGAATCCGCCGACACGGGAAACCGCGAGAGGGAAGACAGCGGGCACGCGCGCAGCTCGCAAACCATGCGGCCATGCGCCCTCCTGTCCCGCCCTCCTGTCCGGCTGGCGGTTCATGAATGATCCGGGCTAGCATGCGCCACCATGCGTGCTCCCCGATCCCTCCGTGCTGCGCTGTGCATCGCGTCGGCGCTGGCGCTCACGCCGCGAGCCGGCCATGCCGCGCCGCCCCAGTTCGTCCCCGTGGGTGATCCCATCCAGGCAGAGTTGCGCCTGCTCGATCTCTACCGGCCGTCCCCCGGCGCGCAGCGCATCGCGTTGCCGCACCTGGACGCGACGCCACTGCAGGCGCGCGAGCTGCTGCTGCCGCCGGATAGCGCGTACGCGTCGTGGCCCGCTCTGCCGACGGGGGCACGCGGCATCGCGGTGCGGCGCGTGCTGCGCGCGCTGGATCGCGACGCGGGCATCCACCCCGTCCCCGCGGAGTTCGCGAGGCCGCGCCTGGTGCAGGCCGAATGGCCGGAGGGCCCCATCCGGCTCGAGCTCTCGACCGGTCTCGAAGGGGAGCGCGATGCCGTGCGCGGCGACGCCGATCCCGCCGCGCGCAGCTGGCCCGACGGATCCGGAGTGCACGTGCGCACCGGCGTGCAGCTCGACCGCTGGTTCGCGTACTCGCACCTGTTCTTCGGCGAGCTGCACGGCGTGCGCTCGTTCAGCGACGCGCTCG
>CAIXRL010000128.1 GCA_903921835.1 Candidatus Eiseniibacteriota bacterium
CTCCCCGCGAAAGTCGGGGTCGAACTCCTTCAGCACCAGCGAGGCGTCGGGATCGGGCCCGCCCGCCCACGGCATTCGGATCGCCATTGTCACTCCCGTTCCTTCCTGGGGCGCTGCACGCCGGGCCTGGGCAAGCGCCCTTCCTGCTGGAGCGTCCGGCGCAGCATGAACTCGATCTGCGCGTTCAGGCTCCGCAGGTCGTCGGCCGCCCACTTCTGCAGGGCGTCGAAGACCGCCGGGTCCATCCGAAGCAGGAAGGGTCTGCGTTCGGCCACGGTTACTCCGTCACTGGTAGAGCGAGCCGGCGTTCACGATCGGCTGCGTCTCGTGTTCGCTGCACAGCACCACGAGCAGGTTGCTCACCATGGCCGCCTTGCGCTCCTCGTCCAGGTTCACGATCGCGCGCTTGTTCAGCTCGGCGAGCGCCATCTCGACCATGCTCACCGCGCCCTCGACGATCTTCGTGCGCGCCGCGATCACCGCGCTCGCCTGCTGGCGCCGCAGCATCGCGTTGGCGATCTCGGGCGCGTAGGCGAGGTGGCTGATGCGCGACTCGATCACCTCGATGCCCGCCTTCTCGAGCCGCGCCTGAATCTCCTTCCTGAGGTCCTCGGCGACATCGGCCGTGTTCGCGCGCAGCGACATCTGCCCTTCCTCGTGCGCGTCGTACGGGTGCGAGGTCGCGAGGTTGCGCAGCGCCGCCTCACTCTGCACGTGCATGAAGTTGTCGTAGTTGTCGACCTGGAACAGGGCCTCGGCGCTGTCCACGACGCGCCACACGACCACCGCGGCGATCTCGATGGGGTTGCCGTCGTGATCGTTCACCTTGAGCTTGTTGCTCTCGAAGTTGCGGATGCGCACCGAGACCGGGCGCTTGAGGGCGAACGGATTCGTCCACCACAGGCCGGGACGGCGCTCGGTGCCCTTGTACCGGCCGAACAGCATCACGACCGACGCGACGTTCGGGTCCACGACGAAGAAACCTGCCAGGAGCACGATCAGCACCACCAGTGCCACGACCGCCGCGATGGCGCCGAAGGGCTGGTTGGCCCGCGCGGACAGGACGAGCCAGGCGATGTCGAGCAGGACGAGCAGCGGCAGCGCGACGAGCATGAAGAGACCGGAGCGGGCGCGGGCTTCGGATTCGCGAATCATGTTCACTTGGACCTCCCATGGGTGAAACGCTAGCAAAATGATATCACAACGCTAGCATATGGTTCTACGGCCCCGGGGGTCGCCGGGTTGCAGCCCGGCACCCGCGCGGCTGCAAGTCCTTGTCCCCGAACGGCCGGCACGGGATAATCCGCCGCGCTCGACCCGGGGCATGGCTGCTTCGGGTCGGGTTCCCGGAGACCCATGCAACTCGACCTCGGCGCACTCGGCTTCCAGGCGCTGTTCACGCTGGTCCTGGCGGCCGTCTACTTCGGCCTGTATCGCCAGCAACGTCAGCGCTACTTCCTGACGTGGGCGTTCGCGTGGACGATCTACGGTGCCCGGCTCGCGGCCATTTCGGCCTACCTCGTGCACCGGAACGAAGGCGTGGGCGCGGAGGTGTGGCTCTTCGCCCACCAGGCGCTGACCGCGCTCACGGCGCTGTTGCTCCTGTTCGCGGCGCTGCAGTTCTCGCACGGCCTGCAGTGGCGGCGGCGCTACCTCTGGATCGGCGCGGCGGCGCTCGCCTGGGCGGGCTTCTCGGTGCTCGTCATCCACAACATGGCGGTCGCGGGCACCACCAACGTGCTGCTGCTCGCGAGCGTGACGCTGTGGACCGGCGGCGTCTTCTGGCGCCAGCAGGACCGCACGTCGTCGCTCGGTACCCGCATGCTGGCGTGGACGTACACGCTGTGGGGCCTGCACCACCTCGACTACCCGATTCTGCGGCCGCTCGGACACGGCGTGGTCTACGGCGTCATCCTGGACGTGCTGTTCATCCTCTCGGTCGCGATCGGCACGCTGGTGATGGTGCTGGGGCAGGAGCGCCGCGTCCTGGCGCAGCGCACCCAGCAGCTCGAGCAGCTCACGCAGCTGCTGCTGCGCGCGCAGGAGGAGGAGCGCCGGCGCATCGCGCGCGAGCTGCACGACGAGGCGGGGCAGGCGCTCACGGCGGCCAAGATCTCGCTCGACCTGGCGGGGCGCACGGAGGAGAGCGAGCTGGTCGGCCACGCGCTGGAGCAGGTGCGCGACCTGAGCGAACTGCTGCGGCCGCGGGCGCTCGACGATCTCGGGCTGGCGTCGGCGCTGCGCGCCCTGGTGGACGACTTCGGCGCCCGCACGCGCATCGACGTCTCGCTGCAGACCAGCGACGAGGATCCGTGGCCGCAGGACGTGGCGCTGGTGGTCTACCGCGTCGCGCAGGAGGCGCTCACGAACGTGGCGCGCCACGCCGGCGCCCGGCACGCCTGGGTGACC
>CAIXRL010000129.1 GCA_903921835.1 Candidatus Eiseniibacteriota bacterium
CGCCGCGGCCACTCGAGCAGCGCACCCAGCGCCAGCGCGAAGGCGAGCGCGGCCCATTCCAGCGCGCGCAGGGGCAGTCCGCCCCCGGGCGCGCCGACCAGTCCGCCCGCCTCGCGCACCCGCGCCACCGTCCAGTCCAGCGAGGCGCTGCGCGCCTCACCCCGCATGCCGCGCAACGTCCACACCGCCGCCTCCGCAGGCCGCTCGCGCCGCAGCTCAGACCATCCCAGACGCGCGGCCAGCGCGGGGTCGCCGGGGGCTTCGCGCCAGAGCGCCGTCCACGCCGAGCGGGCCGCGTCGAGACGGGCGCCGCGCGCAAGTCCGTCCGCTTCGCGCGCGCGCGCCGCGAGCGCGACGCTGCCGCCCGAACCGGCGCCCAGAACGAGCGCGCCCGACGCCAGCACGACCAGCAGGAGGGCGAGGGCGACCAGCGGAGCGCGTGACGGCGCCGCGGGCAGCGCATCGGCGACACGCTCCACGAGCCGCGCCCGCACGTCGTCCTCGCGCAACGGCCGGCCGCTGTAGCGCGCGGCCGCGATCTCCTCGCGCAGCCGCAGCACCTGCCCGCCGCGCGCTTCGACCCATGCGCCCGCCTCGTCGGCCGCCGACCAGAACTCGGGGCCATGCGCCAGACCCACCGCACGGAGCAACTCGCGTGCGCGGCCCCGATCCCCGGCGAGCGCATCCGGAGTGCCCGCGCGGCGCCAGAGGCGCACGGCGAGCCCCGCGAGCACGCCCGCGATCGCGAACGCCCACGGCCGGCTCCTGCGCCCGCCCGGACGCGCGCCGTCACGCTCGAATGCAGACGGGAATGCGCCCGCGTCGGGATCGGGGCCCGAACCCGGCCCCGCGGCCAGCACCTCCACCTCGATCGGCGCCAGCGCCGCGCGGCGATACGAGGCCGCGAAGGGATCGAACCACGCCAGCGCGGGCGGCTCGAGCCGCAACACGCCGGTGCGGTGCGGCAGCAACGTCCACTGGAAACGCCGCCGGCCCGGTGCCACCTCACCGGAGGGCGCGAAGCTGTCGTCCACAGTGCTCGCATAGACGTCGAAGTCGGGCAGCGCGAGCGCCGGCGTGTGCAGCAGCGGCAGGTTACCGGTACCGCGCACGTCGAGTTGCAGCGTGAGCGCCTGGTCCTTGGTCGTGTGGCCCCGGTCGAGCCGCCAGTCGGCCGTGTATGCGCCGACACCGTTCGCGAAACCCGCCGGCGCACCGCCCGGCAGCGGCAGCACCTCGACGCGCGCCGGCTCGCTGCGGATCTCGACCGGCCGCGAGGGCGCGCCGCCCTGGAACGGATCACCCCCGGCCGGGACCGCGACGACCAGCGCGGCGCTGCCGACCGTCGCGCGGCCGGGCGCGAGCGGATAGATGCGCATGCGCCGCTCCGTCACCGTAGCCAACCGTCCACTGCTGGTCGCGCGCGACTCGACGGGATCCCCGTAGTTCTCCACCCAGAATCCACTCGTGGTGGGCGTGGCGGTGGTGCCGCTCTGGGTGAGGTCGCGCGTCTGGACGAGCTTCATGGACAACTGCATCAGTTGACCGACGTAGGCGCGCGACGGCCGCACCTCCACCACGAGCGAAGCACCCGCAGCACCGTGCGCCTGCGGCGCGGCGCGCGCGCCGGCAGGCGTGACGTCGAGCGACAGCGGGGCACACTCGATAACCTGCTGGCCGACGCGCACCCGGATCGTCGGAATCGAGAAGCGCCCGACCTGGTCGGTGCCGATCGCGTAGCGGTACTCGACACGGTTCGAGGCGCGGCCGTTCACCCACGAAAGACTCTGGCCCTGCTCGCTCCCGAGCAGCTGCAATCCCCGCGGCAGCGTGAACTGCGGGTCGGCCGTCGCCCCGGAAGCGTCCGTGACGGCGACCACGAGCGTCACGCCTGCTCCGACTTCCACCCTGCCCGCGGACAGCGTCGCCTGCGCCTGTGGCGCAGCCGCCGCGGGACGCGCCAACGCGATCGGCGCCAGGAACAGCGCCGCCAGTAGCGCCAGAGCCTTCACCAGTCCTTCCCCTTTCGTTCGCTCGTCGCCTTCGCCCGCCGTGCGTGCTGGCGCTCCAGCCGCTCGAGCTCCTGGAGTGATCCAAGCAGCTGCTCCGCTTGCTGCGGGGTCATGCCGGCGGTGGAACCTCCGCTCGACTGCGGCGGCGCCTGGCTGGCCGATGGCTGCTGCCGGCCGTCTCCGCCCTGCTGCCCCTGCGGGGGCGGCGGAGCCTGCGCCCCCTGCGACGACTGGCCCTGCTGTCCCTGCCCGCCAGGCTCCGGCTTGGACGGAGACGGGGGGGGAATCCTGCTTCTTCTGTTGTTGCTTCTGGCGCTCCTGCTCCCGCTGGCGCGCGAGCAACTCGTAGTTCCAGCGCGCGTCGGCGTCGTTCCCGTCGCGCTCCAACGCCCGCCGCAGCTCCTGCAGTGCGCGATCGTAGTCCTTGTGCTCGCCGAACAGCGTGCCCAGGTTGTAGCGTGCGGCCTGGCCCGCGCGGCCGGCCGTCTCGCCCAGGCGCGCCAGCGCGGCGGCCCACGTCTGCTCGGGCTTGCCCTGCCGCGCCCGCGCGGTGGCCAGGTTGACCTGCACCGACGCCGGCGCACCGCGGCGGGCGCGTTGCGCGTACAGGGACTCGGCGTTCGCCCACTGGCCACGCTGGAACGCGGCGTCGCCCCTCGCCCTCGCGCTCTGGGCCCGCGCCGGGCGCGAGGCGAACAACCCTGCGAGCGAAAGCGCGACCGCCAGCAGCACCGCCACCCGCGCATCGCCCCGGGCGGCGCGCGAGCGGCCGCGGTCCGCTGCGCGGCGCCGCGGTCTCGCCCGCTCGATGACGAGCGCCGCCGCGGCCAGCAACGCCAGCCACGGAAAACGCGACACGGGTCTTTCGATCAGGTGCGCGCCGCGCTGCGTGCGCGCCAGCGAGCCCAGCGCCACCGACAGCCTCGGCAGCTCGCCACCGGGCCTGGACGCCGCGAAGTAGCCACCGCGTGTCGCACGCGCGAGATCGCGCAGCAGCCGCTCGTCCAGCTGGCTGCTCACGATGTGGCCGGCCTCGTCGCGCTTCATGTCCACGGCGCGGCCCTGTTCGTCCAGCACCGGGATGACGTCCCCGCCCGGCGTGCCCACGCCCACGGCGAAGATGCGCACTCCCGTGCCGCGAAGCCGGTCGATCAGCCTGCTCGCGTGACCCTCCAAATCCTCGCCGTCCGTCCACAGCACGACGGCCTGGTCGTCGCGCCTGCCCGCGGGAAGCATCTGCAGTGCGTTCTCCAGCGCGCGCCCCAGGTCCGTTCCGGGCGTGCTCACCTCGCCGCTGGAGAGCGTCTCCAGCGTGAGCCGCGTGGCGGCGTGATCGAGCGTGAGCGGGCAGAGCCGCACCGCGTCACCCGCGAACACGAGCACGCCGACGCGGCTGCCCTCGATGCGATCGAGCAGCGCCAGCGCCTCGCGGCGCGCCTCGTCCATGCGCGAGGGCGCCACGTCGCGCACGTCCATGCTGGCCGAGACATCCAGCACGAACACCAGGTCGGAGCCGCGCGCGGGACGGCGCACGGTCTCGCGGCCCCACTGCGGCCCCGCGGCCCCCGCGACGAGCAGCATCAGCGCCGCGAGCCGCAGAAGTGCACCCGTGCGGCGCTCGCCGGACAGCAACTGCCCGAGCAGCACGTGCGGCGTGCGCGGGCCCACCAGCTGGGCCAGGGCGCGCCGCGAGCGCGTCACGGCCCGCCACTCGAACAGCGCGAGCACGGGCAGCGCGAGGAGGCCCCAAAGCCACTGGGGGGAGGCGAAGCTCAGTTCCATGCCGGCTCCCTCCTCATGGCGCGCGGAACGCCCAGGTGGCGCCGGAGAGCGTACCCAGCGCGAGCAGCACGGCAGCGAGCGCAAGCAGCAACGGGCCCAGGTCGCGGTATTCGCGATACACGAACGCGCGCAGTGGTGCGCGCTCCAACTGGTCGATCTCGCCGTAGATGCCGATCAGCGTCGCGGCATCGCCGGCACGGAAGAACCTGCCGCCGGTGACGCCCGCGATCTTGATCAGCGGTGCGGGGTCCACGTCCACCTGCATCATCGCGAACGTCGGCCCGAGCACGGGATCGTTCACCGGCACCTGCTCCATCGTCGGGCGGCCCACCAGCACCGTGTACACCCTGACGCGGAGCGCGCGCGCCAGTTCGGCCGCCGTTGCCGGATCGATCGCGCCGCGGTTGTTCTCGCCGTCGGTCAGGAGCACGACCACCTTGCTCGGCGTGCGGCTCTCGCGCAGCCGCTGCACCGCGGTGGCGAGGCCCATCCCGATCGCGGTGCCGTCCTGGGCAAGTCCAAAGTCCAGCGAGCCGATGAGGGTCGCCAGCGTCTCGTGGTCGAGCGTGAGGGGACATTGCGTGAACGCGGTGCCCGCGAAGCCCACCACGCCGATGCGGTCGTGCGGCCGGCCGCGCACGAAGTCGCGCGCGGTGCTGCGCGCCAGGTCCAGCCGCGTGCCCCCGCCCATGTCGGAAGCCTGCATGCTGCGCGAGATGTCCATCGCCAGCACGATGTCCACGCCGCGCGAATCCACCTCACTCTGCTGCACGCCCTGCTGCGGCCGCGCCGCCGCCACGAGCATGATCGTGAGCGCGGCCCACGGCGCCAGCCGCACCAGCAGCAGCACGCCACGCGTGAACCAGCCGGGCCCCGGCAGCCCCGCGAGCGAGCCCCAGCGCACCGCCGCCGGCTGCGTGCGCGGCCGGCGCGCGCGCCACACCATCAGCGCGGGCAGCACGAGCAGCGCGAGCAGCAGCCAGGGTTCCTCGAAACGGATCACGCGTCCTCCCGCGGCCGGTCGTGGCGCCGAACGAGCTGCTCGACCGCGGACTCACAGCGCAGCGCCTCGGACAGCGACAGCGGCGCGCGCGCGAACTTGACGCGGTCCCAGAGGCCCAGCAGGCCCTCCAGGCGCTGGACGTCGTCCGCCGCCAGCCCCGCCGAGCGCACGCGCGCCACGAGCTCGCCGCTCGTGTCACCGGGCCGCGGGGTCGCGAGCGTGGCCTCGAGGTAACGCCGCAGGATGCGCGTGAGCGCCAGCGCGTGATCGCCGAAGCGCTCCTGCTCCGCCAGCCGCTCCGCGCGCAGGCTCGCCAGCGCCGCGAGCGCCTCCGCGGAGGGATCGCGCGGCGCGACCCGTGACCGCGGCGCCGCACCGGCGGCCGGCCGGCGACGGCGGCGACGCCACACGACGAGCCCAACCAGCAGCGCCAGGGCGGACACTCCGAGGGCGACGAACCGCCACGGCACGCGCTCCCACCACGGCGCCCCGAGCGGGCCGTGCACGGGCCTGAGCGTTGCGTTCGAGTCCGCCGCGCTGAGGCTCGGCAGTACCAGCAGGTGCACGGTCGGCAGCCGGCTCACGATCGGTCGGCTGCCACCCGGCCCCGGGGTGATGGTGACCACGGGTCCCGGAATCGAGATCGCGCCCGTGGCGAACACCTGCAGCGGCACCTCCAGCGCGACGCTGTCCGCGCTGTAGCCATCCAGGCCCGCGGGCACGTTGCGCAGCGCGATGCGCGCCGCGCGCGGCGGGCCCCAGGTGAAGTTGCCCCCCGAGGTGGGCGGCCCGAACGTGGCGCGCGCTCCATCGGTGACCAGCACGTACGCGCGATAGGTCAGCGGCTGGCCGAGCCGCGCCGGCGAGGGCCCAACGGTGGCCCGCAACGGGAACGACATGCCGCTGCGAAACCCCCTCGCGCGCGGGCCGTGGGCCAGCGCCGCAGGAAGGCGCAGCTTCGACGTGTCCGCCGTGCGCGGCTTCTCGCTCCAGCCGGGCGGCAGCAGGTGCAACGCCGCGGCCAGCACGCCTGGAAGCAGCCACGCGAGCGGCGGACGCGCGCTCACGCCACGCCCCTGCGCCGGTGGGCGGCCTTGCCGAAGTAGTGCATGAGCACGGGAACGTACGGTCGGTCGGTGCGCAGTTCGACCACGGGGCACTGCGCCGTGGCGAGCGAGCGCTCGACCTCGCGCCGGGCCTCGCGGGCGCGCGCCGTGTAACGGCGGCGAAGGGCCTCGTCGCTCGTGTTCACGGCGCGCCGCCCGCCGCTCTCGAGGTCCTCGAGCAGCGTCCAGCCCACCGGCGGCAGCGCCTCGTCACGGGGATCCCGCAGGGCCAGCGCCGTCACCTCGTGCCGGCGCGACAGCACCCGCCAGTCGCGCGCGTCCAGCTTGTCCTCGAAGTCGGAGATCCAGAACATCAGCGATCTCCGCCGCAGCGTGCGGGTGAGGAAGCGCGCCGCCGCGCCGAGCCGCGTGCCCTCGCTCATGGTCTCGTGGTCCAGCACGTCGCGCAGCATGCGGAGCAGATGGCGCCGCCCGCGCGAGGGCGGCACGAAGTGTTCGACGTCGCCCGCCGCGAGCAGCAGCCCGAGCCGGTCGTTGTTGCGCGTCGCCGCGAATCCCAGAATGGCGCACAGCTCGGCCGCCAGTTCGCGCTTCTCCTGCGCCGCCGTCCCGAAGCGCATCGAGGGCGAAACGTCCACGACGAGCATCACCGTCAGCTCGCGTTCCTCGACGAACCGCTTGACGTACGGCGCCCCGAAGCGCGCCGTGACGTTCCAGTCGATGTCGCGGACCTCGTCCCCCGGGACGTACGGGCGCACTTCCTCGAACTCGACGCCGCGTCCCTTGAAGACGCTGTGCGAGTTGCCGGAGAACAGGTCCTGGACCAGCCGGCGGCTGCGGATCTCGAGCCGCCG
>CAIXRL010000130.1 GCA_903921835.1 Candidatus Eiseniibacteriota bacterium
CGCGACCACGCCGCGCGCCGCGGCGCCGCGCGCCTCCCACCAGGCCGCGCCGGCCGCGAACAACGCGGGTGCCGCGAGCGCCAGGTACCCGGTGCGCGCGCTGCCGTTGGCGACCAGCAGCGCAAACGTCACCAGCCAGACGATCGCGACCGGGCGCCACGCGCGACGCAGCAGCGCGGCGACGAGTCCCGCGATCCAGAGCGGCGCCGCGCCGGGGCCCAGCACGAGCAACTGGCCCCGGAGGAATCCCACCAGTTCGAGCGCTCGCATCTTCTGCGCCGAGGCGTTGCGCATGAACTCCAGCGTCGGCCACCCATGTCGCACCTCCCATGCGAGGTTGGGCGCCACGATCGCCGCCGTCAGCAGCGCGGCGAGCCACGGCCACGACGCGCGCAGCGAGCGGCGTGCGGGCGAGAAGAGCAGCGCCACCGCGATCCCGACGCCGAGCCACGCCACGCTCCACTTATTGAGCAGGCCGAGCCCCAGCACGAGCCCGAGCGCGAGCCAGGCCCGCGCGCCGCCGCGCGCGAACGCGCGCAGCGCCAGCAGCGTGGCCAGCGCCCACACCACCATGTCGATCGCGTTCATCGAGTAGTAGTGGCCCAGCGCCAGCGGCAGCGGCGCCAGTGCGACCGCCGCCGCCGAGGTGCGCTGCGCCCACCGGCGCCCGCCCAGCTCACGCGCCAGGACGCCCGCGAGTACCGCCAGCAGCGCGCCGGCCAGCGCGCTGGCCAGCCGCATGGCGGCCAGCGACTCACCCGCGACGGCGCGCAGGGCGGCCAGCAGCGCGATCGAGAGCGGCGGCTGGTCCACGTAACCCCACGCCAGCCGGCGCGCGCAGGACACGTAGTAGAGCTCATCGCGGAACCAGCCGTAGCGCGTGAGGCACGCGGCGTGCAGCGCGAGCACGGCCAGCGCGGCCAGCGCCAGGCCGGCCGTGTCGAGCGGCGGCCGCCTCTCCGAAGGGTCGTCGTGGAGCAGGTGCACCTCCCGGGTGGAACGTCGGGTGGCGCGGATCCTGAACAGCGGCGTGCTGAAGCACAAGGTAAAACGCGCCGCTGGCGCAATCCGGGCACCTCGGGCATGCTCCCGCGCTCCATGGACACCCGCCCCGCCATCTCCGCCGTCGTACCGGCCTACAACGAGGTCGAGAGCCTGCCGCCGCTCTTCGCCGAGCTGCGCGCCGCGCTCGAGGCGAGCGGTCGCACGTGGGAGATGGTGGTCGTGGACGACGGCAGCAGCGATGGCACGCGCGAACTCATGCTGGCCGAGCAGGCCCGCGACCCGCGCGTGCGCGCGCTGGTGCTGGAGCGCAACGCCGGCCAGAGCGCCGCGCTGGCCGCCGGCCTCTCCCGCGCACGCGGCGACGTGGTGGTGACGCTGGACGCCGACCTGCAGAACGATCCGGCCGACCTCCCGCTGCTGCTGGCGGCGCTCGAGCACGCCGACGTGGTCTCGGGCATCCGCTCGCAGCGCCAGGACACGTGGGTACGACTGGTCTCGTCGCGGATCGCGAACGCCGTGCGCCGCGGCGTGCTCGGCGACCCGGTGACCGACATCGGCTGCTCGTTCAAGGCGTATCGCCGCGAGACGCTGGATGGCCTGCCGATGTTCGTGGGCGTGCACCGCTTCCTGCCCGCGCTGTGCGTGTTCCGCGGCGCACGCTTCGCCGAGGTGCGGCTGCGCCACCGTGCGCGCGCGCACGGCGTGAGCAAGTACGGCGTCGGCAACCGCCTGTGGCGGGGGCTGGCCGATCTCCTCGGCGTGCAGTGGCTGAAGACCCGCCTCGTGCGCTACCGGATCCGGGACGATCGATAGCGCGGGCAGTTCGTCACCCGGTGTCCTGCGAGTCGCGCGCAGGCCTGGCCTGGTCGCCCCGGATACCCGCGGTTATCCTCACCGAATGGACCTGCGATCACAGCTCCTCGGTGCGCTGGGCGCGATCCTGCTCGGCGCGCTGCCCTGCGCCGCCCGCCCGCACTACGACACCGCCATCGTCCACGCCCGCGTGCTGGACGTGCGGACCGGCCGGGTACGCGAGAACGCCAGCATCCTGATCCGCGACGGCCGCATCGCGGACGTGGTGGCGGACGGCGCCGCGGCCGGCGTGTCGGCGGGGCACACCATCGACGCCGCCGGGCGGCTGGTCACGCCCGGCCTCGTCGACGTGCACTTCCATTCCGGTGAGATCGTGGGCGACTCGCTGACCATGCGGCCCGACTCGATCCGCGCCTACCGCCGGCGGCTGAGCGACGTCTACCTGCCCTTTGGCGTCACCACCGTACGCTCGTGCGGCGACGACGAGCGCTGGATCCCCATGCTCCAGGCATGGATGAAGGACGCGCGTGACGCGCCGGACTTCTACGCGTGCGGCGCGGCGATCGTCTCGCCGAACGAACGCAACTTCCCCGGTCACGTCGCGGTGAACGGCCCGGACAGTGCGCGGGCCAAGGTGAGGCAGTACCACGACGCGGGCTTCCGGCACCTCAAAGTGTACTGGCGGCTGCGCGAGGCCGAGTTCGGCCCGGTCATGGACGAGGCCCGGCGCCTCGGGATGAACGTGGTCGGGCACGTCGACTACAAGGTGCTCGGCATCCACCGCGCGATGGAGCTGGGCCTGCGGCAGTTCGAGCACGCCTACACGCTCGGCGTGGACGCCATCGACAGCACGGGCTACGAGTACGACAACGGCCAGGTCTTCGTGGATCACTACGCGTCGTACATCCACGACAACCAGGTGCCGGGCAGCTTTTTCATCTCGCGCATGGAGATGTTCAACACGCTGGGGCCCGCCAGCCCGGCGCTGGCTCGGCTCGGCGACGACCTGCGGGCGCACGGCGCGGGAGTGACCCCCACGCTGCACGTGTTCGCGCAGCGCTTCGGCCTCACGTGGTTCGCCACGCCGTCGCGCAAACCCGGATACGACGACACCGAGGTGCTCGCGGACAGCGCGCTGGCGC
The DNA here is from genome assembly GCA_903921835.1 of Candidatus Eiseniibacteriota bacterium. Classification (GTDB taxonomy): domain Bacteria; phylum Eisenbacteria; class RBG-16-71-46; order RBG-16-71-46; family RBG-16-71-46; genus CAIXRL01. The sequence goes on from CAIXRL010000130.1 coordinate 2,961, forward strand.
GGTGCCGGGCGGGCTACCGCATCCTCGCCGGCACGGTGAAGCGCCTCTACGACGCCGGCGTCCCGCTGACCGTGGGCTCGGACTGGGCGGATCCCGGCAAGGCCTGCCTGTCCGAGATGCTGCTGCTGCACGAGTGCGGCATCGCGATGCCGGCCGTGTTCACCGCGGCCACGCTGAACGGCGCGAGGGAAATGGGCATCGCCGCCGACACGGGCGCCATCGAGAAGGGACTGAAGGCGAACCTGGTCATCTTCGACGCCGACCCGCTCGTGGACCCGACGAACCTGCTCGGGCGCAGGACCGTGCTCAAGGACGGCGTGCTGCAGCGCTGACCAAACCGGCTCGGGCAGGCGGCGCGGCGGGAAATGCTTCGGGGGAGCGGCGTGCTGCCCGCCCCCCCCGGGGGGATCACCGAGAGCCGGACAAGCCGGCGTGGTGCGCCAGCGCCGCGGCGGCGGCGGAGGGAGCGGCGGCTTCGTCCCCGTCGAGTCGTGGGGCGGGGCGGCCCACCGGGACCGCCGGGGCCATGCGTCCCGGTCGAATCGGGAGGACCGCCCGGGCCGCCGGGACCGGGACCCACGCCGGGCCCGCCTGCCGGCGGACGCGGCGGCGCCATCAGGTTCACGGTGAATGAGCTGTCCCCCACCTGGAGCGTCGCGAACTGTGTGCCGTTGAACGTGAGCACCGAGATCATGTCCACGTCCTTCGCGCCACCGGTCGCGGTGACGTGCGTCGTCACCGTGCCCGAGACCGGCCAGGAGTCGCGCGGCTGCGCCACCGGGCGCGCGCACACGGCGTGAGCAAGTACGGCGTCGGCAACCGGCTGTGGCGGGGGTTGCGGACCTGCTCGGCGTGCAGTGGCTGAAGACCCGCCTGGTCAGCTACCGCATCCGGGACGATCGCTGACGGTCCGCCACGGGTGGCGCGCCGCCACGCCGCCCATCGGCAGCCGGCGGCCCCCGGGCCGGAACCAACCCGCCCGGTGGCCGCGCGACTCCATCGCCTCAACGGTACAGGTTCTTGATCCCGCCCCACGTGGACTTGAGCACCGGGACTGGCGTGTCGTACGTGATCACCAGCGCCGGGCAGTAGTACACGCCGCTGTCGTGGCGCGAGCGGAAGATGCCCCAGGCGATGTTGCCGCTGCCCACGAAGTCGGTGGCCACCAGCAGGAAGCCGTTGTTCGTCTGGCCGGCGACCCACTGCCTCACCGAGGGCGTGACGTCCCAGGAGATGAAGTTCTGGGGCTCGACGGCATCCGGCGGTGTGGCCCCCGTCTTCTTGATCTTGTTCACGCCGTTGCCGTCGTCGATCTTGTCCGACCAGCCACCGTCCACGCCGCCGGTCCACTGGTACGTCTCGTTCGCGTCGCGGAACTTGTAACTGACACCGTAGCCGTTGACGTCGTCGTAGATGTTCTCGTCCCACCAGGCGCTGGGCTGGAGCCGGAATGGCTTGATGGTGACGGCGTTGTCGTTGCTCATGCTGCCGCATTCCTGGTACCAGAGCGTGAGCGTGGCCGACTCGATCGTGGAGCCGGCCGGGATCCTCGCCGCCAGGTCGAATTTGAGATCGGTGCAGTCGCTGCGGCCGTTGTACCACTGCACGCGCAGGTCAATCGAACCGCCGTTGTTGTGCCGGTACGAACTCTCGTCCAGCCACGCGTCGGTGGTGCCCGCGTAGCCGTTGAGCCCTTGCTGGAGGGTGACCGTCATGGCCAGGGCCGCGGATGCGCGGAACAGCACCGCGATCCCGGCAAGCACGTACGTTCTCGCAGACATTCTCATTCGGAGTCTCCTCGCCGGCCGGGCGCCACGGATTCCGGGGCGTCCCGGCATCGACCCGGTGGTCCGGGTCAGTTAGCTGCTGCGGCCCCGGCATCGCGCCGGGCGGAGGGATGCTTGCAACCACGCACGCGGGCCGTCAGCGGCGGCGCGCGCTCGCACTTCCCGGGCCGCTCGCGGCGGCCGGATCGACCCTTTCGGCCCATGGGTCGTCGCCTCACTCTCCGATGAGTATCACCGGCGCTCTGTTCCCGGCGCGTGAGCGCGGTACGGCAGGGCGTTCACGCCGCTGCGCTCGGCGGAAGTCTACCACCGCTGCCCGCGCTCGACTTCGCGAATCGGCCGTTGGCGAAGGTGGCGGCCTGTTGTTCCAACGACACAGGGGGGAGCGGCGCGCAGCCCGCTCCCCCGTGGGGACCTCCGGGTGTCGTGATCGCGTTCGGGTGACTCAGCGCCGGATCGGCGGAGGCGGCGGCCGCGTCCCCGTGGAATCACGCGGCGGGGGCGGCCCGCCGGGGCCGTGCGTTCCGGCCGAATCGGGAGGACCGCCCGGACCGGGACCGGGGCCGACGCCGGGGCCATGCGTCCCGGTCGAATCGGGAGGACCACCCGGGCCGCCGGGACCGGGACCCACGCCGGGCCCGCCTGCCGGCGGACGCGGCGGCGCCATCAGGTTCACGGTGAACGTGCTGTCCCCCACCTGGAGCGTCGCGAACTGGGTGCCGTTGAACGTGAGCACCGAGATCATGTCCACGTCCTTCGCGCCACCGGTCGCGGTGACGTGCGTCGTGACCGTGCCCGAGACCGGCCAGGAGTCGCGGCGGAACGGCGCCGGCACGACCACGTCCGCCACGCTCGTCGCCGAGGTGCGGTGCACGAGGAAGCGCGAACCGTCCAGCGCTCCCACGGAGTCGTCGCGCGAGCTGGTGCCGCCGCCGTTCCACGTGCGCGTGGACTCGTGACCGGCCAGGCCGCTCTCGGTGAGCGTGCGGTGGTCGTCCACGGTCGTGGACGGTCCCTGCGTCGAGGTGCCGGCGAGTCGTGACGTGAACACGATCGAGGCCGTGGCGGTCGAGTCGTAGGCGGACTGCGCAGCGCCCGTCGCACCGAGGAACTGGTACGTGTGCGTGTCGGTGATGCCGTCCGGGCGCACGTCGTTGCAGATGAAGGTCAGCGTCGCGGCGTCGTACGCGCAGCCCGAGGGGATGCCGAGCGGCAGGCCGAACGGATTGCACGGCCCGTGAGTCGTCGAGTCCGCGGCCTGCAGGTCGCGCGCGACCGCGTCGTAAGCCGTCGCGGCAGTTGTGGAGACGCTGGTCACGGAGTTCGCTACGCCGATGCCCGCTCCCAGCGGCGAGGTGGGCTTGTTGCTCTTGCCGCAGCCCGCCACGCTTGCCGCGCCCAGCGCGACCAGCGCCGCGAGGGCCACTGCATTCCAATGAAGTCTCGTCACCGTGAACTCCTCCTCTTTAGGAAGACGCCCGATCGATTCGTCCGCGACATCGCCGCCGACGGCCGGCGGGCCCGTTTCCGCGGCCGTCGCTGGCAAGACAGCGAACACCATCCATTCGTTAGCCCGCATTATTCATGAACCGCGAGCCGAGAGTGCGAGATGTGCGTCAGCCGCAAGA
>CAIXRL010000131.1 GCA_903921835.1 Candidatus Eiseniibacteriota bacterium
GACGCGGACGGTTGATGCGGTCGGTTGGCGGGAGGAGCGCGCCACGCGCTACGCTGCGCCCGAGCCTGGAGCATTCATGAGCCTGCGGCCTGCGAGCGCGATCTGCTCGTCATCCGCTGCGAAGCTCGACCGGCCGCTGTCCTCATCGTGTCTGCAACACGGTTCCGGCGCGGCCGGCCGGGCTTCCTGTGGCCGCCATACATCCCGCGCCCCCGGCTCGCGGTTCGTGAATGATCCGGCCCGGCAGGTGCCGGCAACCCTGGCGGGAAGCTGTAACTAAGATGTACAAGGAGGCCCGCTGGTTTCAGGCTTCTTGACCCGCTTGAAATCGCGGTGCTAGTTTCCTAACCGACTTGCAGTTACGCCCTTTCGTGCCCGGGCTTCTCGGTGCCGGGCACTGGTCACTGTCGCATACCTTACCGCCCTCATCGGGAGGTGCCGCGTGAAAGAGTTTGCCACCGCACAGATCCGAAACGTCGCACTGGTCGCCCATCACGGTGTGGGCAAGACGTCGCTGGCGGAGGCGATGCTCTTCAACGCCAAGGCGACGACGCGTCTGGGACGCATCGCCGACGGGACCACGCTACTCGACCACGCCCCCGACGAGGTCACGCGGCAGATCACGATCGACCTCGGGCTGGCGCAGTTCGAGTGGGCCGGTCACAAGGTGAACCTGCTCGACACGCCGGGCTATCCCGACTTCGTCGGCGACGTCTACAGCGCCCTGCGGGTCGCCGATGCGGCGGTGCTGCTGCTGCGCGGCAGCGCGGGGGTGGAGGTGGGCACGGAAGTGGTGTGGGAAGTGCTCAAGCAGGAGAAGTCGCCGATCCTCGTGGTCGTGAACATGATGGACAAGGAGCACGCGAACTTCGACGCTGCGGTCCGCAGCTGCCACGACAAGCTGGGGCTCAATGCGGTGGCGTTGCAGTTCCCGCTGGGTGAGGCTGAGAGTTTTCACGGCATCGTGGACCTCATCGAGAACAAGGCCTACAACTTCTCGGGACGCGGGATGGAGGAGAAGAGCGAGGAGATCGCCATTCCCGCCGACGTCGCCGAGCTGGTGGCCGCGGCGCGCGCCACGCTGCTGGAGGAGGCCGCGACGGGCGACGAGCAGCTCATGGAGAAGTTCCTCTCCACGGGCGAACTCACCGTCGAGGAGATCCGCAAGGGGCTGTGCGAGCGCGTGGAAGCGTGCGACCTCGCTCCCGTGTTCTGCTGCTCCGCCTACCACAACCTGGGCGTGAAGGAGCTGCTGAACGAGATCGTGGACGTCCTGCCCTCGCCCGTGGACGCGCATCCCCAGAAGGGGCAGGTCGGGGACAACGAGGTGATCTGCAAGGCCGACGTCGCGGAACCGTTCGCGGCGACCGTCTTCAAGACCCTCGCCGAGGCGCACCTGGGCGAGCTCTCGCTGGTCCGCATCTGGTCGGGACGCGCCGAGCCCAGCAAGGAGCTGCTCAACACCACGCGCAACCGCAGCGAGAAGCTGGGCACGCTGTACAACCTCACCGGCAAGGACCGCTCGGAATGCCGCGGTGCCGCGGCGGGCGACATCGTCGCGGCCGTCAAGCTGCGCGAGACGCACACGGGCGACACGCTCGCCGACAAGACGCGCCCGGTGAAGCTGTCGGCCCCGGATTTCCCGCTGCCCGTGACCGCGGAGTGCATCCGCGCGAAGAACAAGGGCGAGGAAGAGAAGATGGCGCAGGGCATCTCGCGCCTGCACGAAGAGGACCCCACCATCGCGCGGCACTACGAGGAGAGCACGCACGAGCATCTCGTGCTCGGCATGGGCGACCTGCACCTCGAGATCCTGGTGGAGCGGCTCAAGAAGCGCTTTGGCGTGGAGGTCCTGCTGAGCCGGCCGCACGTGCCCTACCGCGAGACCATAAAGTCCAAGGCGCAGGACGAGTACCGGCACAAGAAGCAGTCCGGTGGCCGCGGGCAGTTCGGTGAAGTGCACCTGAAGATCGAGCCGCTCCCGCGCGGCGAGAGGTTCGTGTTCGCCGACGAGATCAAGGGCGGCGTGATTCCCAACCAGTACATCCCGGCCGTGGAGAAGGGCGTCGTCGCGGGCATGGAGAAGGGCCCTCTGGCCGGCTGCCCCGTCGTGGACGTGCGCGTCGCCGTCTTCTTCGGCAAGTATCACGACGTGGACTCGTCCGAAATGGCGTTCAAGATCGCGGCCGAGACCTGCTTCCACCAGGTCATGCTCAAGGCCACGCCGATCCTGCTCGAGCCGTACAACGACATCGTCATCCGCGTGCCCGAGGAGTTCCTAGGCGACGTGATGGGCGACATGTCCTCGCGCCGCGGCAAGATCCTCGGCACCGAGGCCGATGGTCACTACCAGGTGATCAAGGCCAAGGCGCCCGTGTCGGAGCTGTACAAGTACGCCACGCACCTGCGCTCGATCACGCAGGGCCGCGGCGCGCACGGCGCCAGGCTCTCGCACTACGAGGAAGTGCCGCGCGAACTCGCGGACAAGGTGATTTCCACGGCGAAGGCCGAGAAGGAGGCGGGCGCCGCTCACGCCTGAGCGACCCCGCGGATTCATGTCCGGTCATTCCTAGTGGGCGACGATCAAGCGCAAGAAGGCCGCGACGGATTCCGCTCGCAGCAAGATCGTCACGAAGTACCTCCGGGAGATCACCATCGCCGCCCGCACGGGCGGGGGTGACGTCGAGACGAATCCCCGCCTGCGCACCGCGGTGGGGGCGGCCAAGGGCGTCAACATGCCCGCCGCGAACATCGAGCGCGCGATCAAGAAGGGCGCAGGCGGGCTCGAGGGCAGCAACTACGAGGAGATCATGTACGAGGGCTACGGCCCGGCCGGCGTGGCCATCCTCCTCGAATGCCAGACGGACAACCGCAACCGCGCCGCCGGTGAGGTGCGCCACACGTTCATGAAGTACCACGGGGCGATGGCGGAGGCGGGGGCGGTCTCGTACATGTTCAAGGCGCGCGGGCTGATCGTGGTGGACAGGTCCGCCGCCGACGAGGACGCGCTGATGGAGGTCGCGCTCGACGCAGGCGCCGACGACGTGCAGGCCGAAGGTGATTCCTGGGCCATCCTGACCCCGCCCGGGGCGCTCGAAGCCGTGAAGGACGCGCTCGCGGCGAAATCGATCGCGGTGCTGAGCGCCGAACTGACCCGGATCGCCAGCCAGCAGGTGCCGCTGGACGTCAAACACGCGGAGGCGCTGCTGCGGCTCGTGGACGCGCTCGAGGAACTCGACGACGTGCAGAAGGTGCACGCGAACTTCGTGCTGCCCGACGAAGTGCTTGCGAAGCTCGCACACTGACGTCAGCATGCCCGGCATGCGCGTCATGGGACTGGACCCTGGCAGCCGGCGGACCGGCTTCGGCGTGGTCGAACGCCAGGGCAACCGCCTGCGCTGCGTCGAGCACGGCTGCGTCGCGCCGCCTGCCGGCATGCCGCTGCCCCAGCGGCTCCATCACATCGCCAGCGAGGTCGGACGCGTGATGGATCGCCTCGCACCGGACGCCGTGGTGGTGGAGGAGGCGTTCTTCCGCGAGAACGTGCGTTCGGCGCTCGTGCTGGGGCACGTGCGCGGCGCGCTGCTCGTCGCCGCCGTCCAGCGCGGCCTCGAGGTGGCCGAGTACAGCCCGCGCGAGATCAAGCTCGGCGTCACCGGCAATGGCGGCGCCGCCAAGGAGCAGGTCGCCGCCATGGTGCGCCGGCTGCTGGACCTCGCCGTGCCGCCCGGCGCCGACGCGGCCGACGCGCTCGCCGGCGCGCTGTGCCACCTGAACCGCTCGCGCTTCGTGGCGCCGCGCGCCGCGACGCCGGCGGCCAGGCGCCTCGAGGCGCTGCTCGCGAGGGCCGCGCGGTGATCGCGTCGGTCCGCGGGACGCTGCTCGAGTGCGGCGAGGGCTGGTGCGTGATCGAAGCCGCCGGCGTGGGCTATCACGTTCACGTCTCGACCCACACGCTCACGGCCCTGCCGGCGCCCGGCCAGGAAGTGCGGCTGCGCACGCGGCAGGTCGTGCGCGAGGACGCGCTCCTGCTGTTCGGCTTCACGGAAGTCCACGAACTGCGGTTGTTCGACCTGCTCATCGGCGTGAGCGGTGTGGGCCCGAAGCTCGCCCTGGCGGCGCTCTCGGGGCTCGAGCCCGCGGCGCTGGTGAAGGCGATTCGCGACGAGAACCTCGCCGCGATCGTCGCGGTGCCCGGCATCGGCCGCAAGACGGCCGAGCGGCTGGTCGTGGAGCTGCGCGACAAGCTGGACTTCCTGTCGGGGGCGGCGACGCCGGCCCGTGGCGCCCGCGAGGGCGTGCTGCCCCGCAGCCAGCGCTACGACGACGCGGTGTCGGCGCTCGTCACGCTCGGCTGTACGCCCGCCCAGGCGCAGGAGGTCGTGCGCCGGGCGGCCGACGAGGCGGGTGAGGGCGCGTCGACCGCGGACCTGGTGAAGCGCGCGCTGGCCCGCATGGGTCGCGCCGCGGTGGTGCGGTGATGGGCGATCCGCGCGCGCGAAAGGGCGGGCAGCCTGCCCGGCTTGCGGATCCGGCGCCGCTTCCGGAGGACCTCCGCGAGGAGAAGAAGCTGAGGCCGCTGGCGCTCGACGAGTTCGTCGGGCAGCCGCAGATCCGCGGCCAGCTGTCCATCTTCCTCGAAGCGGCCCGCCGGCGCGGCGAGGCGCTCGACCACGTGCTCTTTCACGGGCCGCCCGGGCTCGGCAAGACCACGCTGGCCGCCATCCTCGCCCACGAGCTGGGCGTCGAGCTGACGCACACCTCGGGACCGGTCATCGAGCGGCCCACGGATCTCGCCGGCCTGCTCACCAACCTGGGCCCGAACGGAATCCTGTTCGTGGACGAGATCCACCGCCTGAGCCCCGTGGTCGAGGAGTACCTCTACTCGGCGCTCGAGGACTTCACGCTCGACATCATGCTGGACCGCGGTCCCAGCGCGCGCTCGCTCAAGATCAACCTCGATCCGTTCACGCTGGTGGGCGCGACCACGCGCTCCGGGCTGCTGTCCTCGCCCATGCGCGC
>CAIXRL010000132.1 GCA_903921835.1 Candidatus Eiseniibacteriota bacterium
CGTAGTCCGTCTTCGCGCCGAACGTGCCGCTCCCCGTGCCCAACAGCACCGACACTGTGTTCGAGCCGTAGTTCGCCACCGCCAAATCGGGTTTCCCGTCCCGGTTCAGGTCCCCGATCGCTACGGAGTTGGGACTGCCCCCCGCGAAGTAGTCCGTCTTCGCGCCGAACATGCCGCTCCCCGCCGTGGTGCCCAAAAACACCGATATCGTGTTCGAACCAACGTTCGTCACCGCAAGGTCGGCTCGACCGTCGCCGTTCAGGTCCCCGATCGCTACTGAGTGGGGTCTGAGCCCTGTACCAAACGAGAGAAACGGCTGGGTAAAGAGCGGGTCGGCGCCGGCAACTCTGGCCGCGGCCGCCAGGCCCCCCATGACGGCGAACACGATTGCGATGGTCATCGGCGCGCTCCATGCAAACTCGCGCCGCCGCGTGGAGAGCGAAGGACACATGCTGCTCATGCGCAATCCCGATCTCACCGCAAGAACCCCAAATCCAAGCTCAGGGAGCGGCCAACCCTGCGCCTGACGTTGTCCAAGCTGACGCCGACTCAACACGCATTGATGGTATCAGCCGGCCATTTGCAGGCCAATACACCATTCTCCGCATCGGCGATTCCGGCGCCCCTGGAAGCTGGCTCTCCCGGTTTCCACGATCGGCCGTCGCTGCGATCCCGCTTCACGCGCCCCGCGCCACCGCGCTCCGCGTCGCTTCCCCTTCCTCCGGGCAATGCGAACACCCCGGCCCTCGCAACCCGCTGGCGCGCTCGTGTCCGTGTTGTCGATCCGTCCCCTGCGCGCACCGCGCTGCAGGGCGTCGATCATTCGCGAGCGACGTGCGTGAGCCGGCTCATGCTGGCCCGGCCAAGGCCCTTGATCGCGTGGTGCATGCGCACGGCGGTCGTCGCGTCGGGAATGGCCACGCACAGTTTGGCGGCGTAGCGCAGGTCGTCGCCGCGGTAGCCGAGGATCTTGAGGCCGGGAATCACGTCGCTCGCCGCGGCGAGTTCCGCCTCCGCGGCCGCCCGCTCGCGAGCCCTGGCCGCGTCGGCGGCGGCCTTGTGCGATTTCACCTCGGCGGCCTGGCGCTTCGCCTCGCTCCGCTTCTCGTCCATGAAGCCCTTCCCGAACGCGAGATCGGCCGCGTGCTGGTTATGCGGACGGCACACGAGGCGAAGATTGCCCGGCGTCGCCTCGCCGCCGCGCGCGACCGGGATCACGTGGTCCAGTTCCAGACCTGAGCGCTCCTCGCACCGGTGGCCCCTTTCGCTCACGAAGGTGCACTGGCCGCCGTCGCGCTCCCACACGGCTCGCTCGACCGCCGCGGGAACATGCCTGGGATTCGACGGGTGGCGCCGCGAGCAACGCCGCGGACGGTCCGTGGCGGAGCACTTCTGCCGCTTCAGGCGTCGCACGTACTCGTGCAGCGCGCGCTTGATGACCACGGCGGCGTCCCCCGAGTGGACGGCGTGGCCAAGCAGCGCCTGCGCTTCTACCAGGTCTCGGTGCGCGTCCCCGTCGAGCGTGAACTCCACTTTGAAGCGCTGGGGCGAGAGCGGCGTGATTTTGGCGCGCGGGGCCACCGCCTCCGGTGCCCGTTGGACGGCGCGACCATCAACATGCCCCGGGGCATGTTGTTCTCCACTTTCACAAACATGTTCTTGACCTTCCAGGCCGCTGGCGCCAGCCGGCTCGATGGCCATCACGAGCGTCGGCACGTCCGGCCTCGGGAAGCGCTCGGCGAGCAGCGTCTCGATCTGGGCCCTGGTCTTGTGCGCGGCCACCGCGATCAGTTCCGCCGCGTTCTCCCGGCTCAGGTGCGGCGCCAGCATGCACACGCCGCTCAGGTGCAGCCGCCCCTTCTCCACCGCGTCGCACAGCGCCGAGAACTGCCGAGCCACGCGAGCCGCCTGGATGCGCTTGGCGGCCGCGTCCTCGGACATATGCAGCTCACCGAGGCAGTACTGGTACATCGAGGGGTAGGCCGCCGACAGGTAGAGCTTCCGTTCGTCCGCGACGGCGATGTACGCCAGCGTCTCTGCGGTATTGGCGCAACCATGCATCACGACCGAAGCCAGACCGGGAAGCACGACGTGATCGGCGAGACGATCCACCTGCTGGAACTTCATCGCTGGATCCACCGCGGGGGCGAGTGCGCGGGAGCACGCGCGCATTCTCGCATGCGTGATTTCGGCGCTCACACGCGCCCGCACACCTCACAACGCGGCGCCGCGCGAGAACGATGCGCAAGCCCGCCGCGACACGCGGCGTACGAGCGCGCACCGCACTCCAGCGCGGCGCCAGCGATGCACTCTCGCGGCGCGACAACTCGCGTCCGATTGGGCGTCAAGAGAGAACTTCGCGGCGCGACGCCCCCCCCGCGAACATGCCCGCAGCGCCGGCGCCACGCCTCACGCAAAGCGCCCCGCGGCCCCGCCTGTCGCACCCGCGAAGCGGAACCTCAGCTCGCGCGGTACGTGCTCACCAGCGCGACCGCGCGGCGCGGCATGGGGTCGGGCGCGTGCGCGTGCCCGAGCCGCACCAGCAGGAGCGGATCCTCCCCCGCGGCGCCGAAGCGCTTCGCGAGCATGGCCCGGTGCGGTTCGGATTCGACCGGGGCGGACAGCGGCTGCTGCGCGAGTCCGAGCGTGGTCGCCTTGAGCGCCAGCCGCTCGTAGGCCTGGCCCGCCATGAGGAACGTCGGATCCTGCCGGCGCGGCGCCGACAGCAGTGCCAGCGCACCCGATGACCGGACGGCGTCCGCCGCCTCGTGCGCCACGCTGCCCACGCCCCATGCGAACGCGTGCCCGCCCGGGCGCAGCGCGTGCGCTGCGAGCCAGCCGAGCGGTCCCGCCAGGCCGAGCCGCTCCGGCGTGATCCCATCGCCCGTGCGCCGCGCATCGCCGTCCGACATGCGCAGCCAGCGGAAACGCTCGCCCTGCCCGACCGCATCGCGCGAGCGGGCGAGCGTGGCGTCGTGCACCAGCAGTGCGACGCGCCGGATCTCCGCCCGGTCGTCGAGCCAGTGCAGGTTCAGCTCCTCGGGAACCTGCGCCAGCAGCTGCGCCCGGTCCTGCATCGTGATCGCACGGCCGTCGTAGTGGCGCGGGTTGCTGCGGCGCGCCCCAAGCGCCAGGAACAGCGCCCGGTCGCGGCGTTGCTCGCCCGGCTCCCACGTGATGCGGGCCGCCACCAGCGGCGCGCCCGGCAGCGCCGGCGCACCCCAGGGCAGGTACTGCACGCTGGGCCGCTGGCCCCACGCACGCGCGGCGACGAGCAGGTTCTCGAGCGCCGCGCCCAGCGACATCTGCGTGAAGCGCTGGTCGGGATCGCACGCCGGCATCGTGCGCGCGTGGTCGAGCGTGAGGCGCATCTCGGCCGCATCCACCTCGAAGCGCCACGGCTGCGAGTTCCAGTAGCTCGGCGCGAGGATGGCCGCGCCGATGAGCGCGCGGGCGGACTCGATCGGGCCCGCGGGTAGCGCGTCGGGCAGCGTCCACGGCTGCGGGGCCGCGCGCGCCGCGTGGCGCGCGGCGCGCGCAAGCGCCGGCGGGAGCGAGGCGTACGCCGCGGCGCCGCCCAGGAGCAGCAGGAAGCGCCGGCGGTCCAAAGTGAGCGAGACGAACTCGGGCCGCGAATCAGGTGAACCCGGCGTCCGCCGGGAAGGGTCAGCCATGATGAGACAAAGGTCCCGCACCCGGCCGCCCGGGTCAACAACGCCCGCCTAATGCATTGCAAATAATCACACTAGCCAGCCATTTCCGGGCGCGACGACCGCCCCATTGCGACGTCGCGGGCGCCAGTCGGAATGGAGTGCGAATCCAGCCGCTTGCCACGCGCCGCGCGCGCGTGGCTATCTCGCCGCGTGGAGCCGACCCGATTCGTCACCGATGCCTCGCTCGGGTTCATCGCGCGCCGGTTGCGCTTTCTGGGCTACGACGTGGCCAGCCATCCCGGCGCGCGCCTCGAGGAACTGTTCGAGGTCGCCGCGCGCGATGGCCGAGTCGTGCTGACGCTGAGCGGGCGCCACCCTCGCAAGTGGGCGAACGCGGCCGCGATCCAGCTGCCGCGCGGCGACGCGGCGGCGGCGGTGCGGCGGATCGTGGAGGGACACGCACCCGCAGGCGCACCGTTCAGCCGCTGCCCGCACTGCAACGTGGCGCTGCGCCCGCGTACGGCGTTCGAGGCGGTCGGCGAGGTGCCGGCGCGCGTGGCGCGCAGCGGCGGGCCGCTCACGTCGTGCCCGGGCTGCGGGCGCTGGTACTGGCTCGGGAGCCATGTGGCCCGGATCGCAGAGTGGCTCGGCGCGGCGACCGGCAAACCCGTTGCGCTCCCGCAGGCGCGGCCCGACGGGAACGCGCCGGCCTGACGCGTGGGCGGTGGGTACCCCGGAACCGTGTTGTCCACACGATGAGGACAGCGGCCGGTCGAGCTTCGGGGTACCCACCGAAGGTGGGTCCGGATGACGCGCAGATCGCGCTCGTAGGCCGCGGGCTCATGAATAATGCGGGCAGCGTCCTGTCCCGGACGTAGCGCGGCGATTTCAGCCGCGGGATCGCGGGCTCGGGCAGGGCGCGACGACGATGTCGTACCGGGAGATGCGTCGAGGAGCAGCAACGCAGCCCGGGACCACGATCTGCCGATTGAACCGATGAGGGAGGGACCTCTGGGACAGGGCTTCGCGCGGCGGTCACCACTCGCCGGACGTGCGTTGAGAATGCGCTCTGACAGGGACTTGAGTTGCCCGGCCCGCGAGCGCACTATCAACGGTGCCACAGCCGCAGCGTCGCCGCCGCCCCTGCCCGAGACGCGGGCATGTCGCCCCACGAACCCGACGGCACCGCGCGTGCTCTCGCAAGGTGCGCCATGACCCGAACTCAAGTGCCTCTGCTCGCCGCCGCTCTGCTTGCTGTTGTCCTCGCCACATCGGCGCGCCCAGCCTGGAGCGCCTGGCCCCACGATCCGACCGTCAACCTGCCCATTTGTACCGCCGCCGACATTCAGTTTGCCTGGGCCAGCGTCTCGGACGGCGCAGGCGGGGCCATCGTCACCTGGGAGGACTGGCGCAGCGGCACCTCGGACATCTATGCCCAGCGGATCTCGGCCACGGGCGCGGCCCTGTGGACGGCCAACGGCGTGGCCCTCTGCGCCGCCACAGGCAGTCAGCTGCACCCCGCCGTCGTCTCGGACGGCTCGGGCGGAGCCATCGTCACCTGGAGCGACAGCCGCAGCGGCACAGCAGACATCTACGCCCAGCGCATCATGAGCACTGGCCAAGTCGAGTGGACGGCCAACGGCGTGCCCGTCTGCACCGCCAACAACACTCAGCTCAACCCCACCATCGCCTCGGACGGCGCGCACGGAGCCATCGTCACCTGGAGCGACAGCCGCAGCGGCACCGCACACATCTACGCCCAGCAAATCTCGTCCCGGGGCGCGACCCAGTGGACGGCCAACGGCGTCGCCCTCTGCACCGCCGCCAACGCTCAGAACCCCCCCACCATCGCCTCGGACGGCGCGGGCGGGGCCATCGTCACCTGGTCCGACTATCGCAGCGGCACCAACTACGACATCTACGCCCAGCGGATCTCCGAGGCTGGCGCGGTGCAGTGGACGGCCAACGGCGTGGCCCTCTGTGCCGCCGCCAGCAATCAGGACTCACCCGCGATCGTCTCGGACGGAGCGGGCGGCGCCATCGCCACCTGGTACGACTACCGCAACGGCAACTACGACATCTACGCCCAGCGGATCTCGGTCACTGGCGCGGTCCAGTGGACGGCCGACGGCGTGGCCATCTGCACCGCCACCGGCATCCAGACAGTCCCCGCAGTCGCCTCGGACGGCGCGGGCGGGGCCGTCGTCGCCTGGCACGACTACCGCAGCGGCAGCGGCTTCGACATTTACGCCCAGCGGATTTCGGGCGCTGGCGCGGTCCAGTGGACGGCCGACGGCGTGGCCCTGTGCACCGCCACCGGCAGCCAGATAGCCGCCACAGTCGCCTCGGACGGCACAGGCGGGGCGATCGTCACCTGGTGGGACTACCGCAGCGGCACCTCGGACATCTACGCCCAGAGAATCTCGGCCACCGGCGCGGTCCAGTGGACCTCCAACGGCGCGGCCCTGTGCACCGCCGCCGACGACCAGACGGCCTCCACGATCGTCTCGGACGGCGCGGGCGGGGCCATCGTCGCCTGGACTGACATCCGCACCGGCACCTCCGACATCTACGCGCAACGCATCGAGCGATACGGCCAGTTGGGCAACCCCGAGCCCGTGATCACCAGCGTGAAGGACGTGCCCAACGACCAGGGCGGGTACGTGAAGCTCTCGTGGAACGCCTCCTACCTGGACATCGACCCGGTCTACGGCGTCTCCGAGTACCGCCTCTTCCGCAGCGCCCCCGGCTCGCTCGCCATGAACGCCGCGTCGCATCGCGCGGTGACCGAGGACAGCGACGTCGCCGTGCACGAGGGCGCGCTGCTCGCGCGCACGAGCGCCGGAGCCACCGTGTACTGGGAGTACGTGGGCACGCAGACGGCCGAGGCGTTCGCCGGCTACAGCCGCGTGGTGGCGACGACCTCGGACTCGATCGCCGGCAGCAACCCGGGCACGCTGTTCATGGTCGAGGCGCGCGCCTCGACATCGTTGGGCGCGGATCGCTGGGCCTCGTCCCCCGACAGCGGCTACTCGGCGGACAACCTCGCGCCCGCGGCACCGACGCCCTTCACCGGCCAGTACGCCGGCGGCACCGCCACCCTGTACTGGGCGGTGAACCCCGCCACCGACCTGGCCGAGTACCGGCTCTATCGCGGCAGCACCGCGGGCTTCGTCCCGGGGAGCGGCAACCTGGTGGTGGCCCAGGCCGACATCGGCTACGTCGATGCCGCCGGCGCGCCGTTCTATTACAAGCTCTGCGCCGTGGACGTGCACGGCAACGTGAGCGGCTTCAGCACGCTGCTGCCCTCGGGCACGACGGCCGTGACGGGGCCGGCACTGCCGCGCGAGGTGTTCCTGGCGCCGCCGGCGCCCAACCCGGCGCACGGGGTGACCGCACTGCGCTTCGGCCTGCCGCGCGCGGCGCACGTCGAGCTGGCGCTCTACGACCAGCAGGGGCGCCGCATGCGGAGCCTCCTCGCCGGCACGCTGCCGGCCGGCGAGCGCACGCTCGCATGGGACGGCTGCGACGAGAGCGGGCGGGCGCTGCCCGCGGGGCTGTACTTCGCGAGGCTGGTGGTGGAGGGTCGCACGCTGGTCTCGAGGCTCGCCGTGATTCGCTGACGCACGGCGATGGGATCACCGGCGCGAGCCGGAGCGCGAAGGCCACCCGGAATGGGTGGCCTTCGTCGCGCGCGCATGGCGTGCGCAAGTGCAGTCCCTGCGTTGGACCCTGCTGACGCGTGGCCCGCAAACGACCCATGCGAACGACCATTGCGCTTTCGCGGTCCCCTGCTGCACAATCAGCCGCACAGGCGACGCGCGCGCGCCGACGTCGAGCCCGGAGAGACGTGGGGAGAGGCTCGATAAGGAACCGCGCGCACCTGGTTTCGCGAACTGCCAGGCACCTGCGGGCGACCTTCCCGCAGGTCCTGGCCGTTTCGTTGGCGGCGGCAAGGCAGGTACACTTACACTCGCCCCGCCCCCACCTCCCCATTCCAGCCACTGGACCGCATGGATCTCTCGGTCGTCGTCGTCACGTACTGCTCGCGGCCGCACATCGCGGAATGCCTGCGTGCGCTCGATCGCGCGCACGGCGACCTCGCGATGGAGGTCGTGGTGGTGGACAACGCCTCGACCGACGGCACGGTGGACGAGGTGCGCGCACAGACGCCATTGGTGCGCATCGTCGAGACCGGCGACAACCTCGGCTACGCGAAGGCGGTCAATCGCGGCGTCCGCGAGTCGAGCGGCGAGTTCGTGCTGGTGCTCAACCCCGACTGCACCGTCGGCGACGACTCGCTCCGGAACCTGCTCGCGTGGATGCGCGAGCACCCGCGCTGCGGCGTTGCGGGCCCGCTCATCTGCAACCCCGACGGCAGCGTGGAGATGAGCGCGCGCGCGTTCCCCGGACCGGGCGCGTTCCTCTTCAACCGCTACTCGCTGCCGACGCTGCTCTGGCCCGGCAACCCGTGGTCGCGCCGCTACCTGCTCTCGGACTGGGACCATGCGTCGCCGCGCAGCGTGGACTGGATCTCGGGGGCGTGCATGTGCGTCCGGCGGGCCGCCATCGCCCAAGCCGGCGGCATGGACGAAGCGTACTTCATGTTCAACGAGGACGTGGACTGGTGCCACGCGATGAAGGACGCGGGCTGGTCGGTGGATTTCGTCCCGTGCGCTCGCGTCATCCATGCGGTCGGCGCGAGCCGGAAGCGCGTCTCCGGGAGGATCATCGTGGAGCGACACCGCGGCATGATCCATTATTTCCGCAAGTACCATCATCCAAACCCGATCGTGGACGCGATCATGACGACGCTGGTCGGCCTGCGCTCCCGCATGATGCTCGTCCAGAACCGCTGGCGCTCCTGATGCCGTATTCACTCATGCTGGCGCTGGCCGCGGCCGCGATCGCGCTTGCCGGCACGCCGCTGACGCGCGCGCTCGCGGCGAGGCTGGGCGCGATCGACGTGCCCGACGCGCGCCGCATCCATGCCGTTCCGACGCCACGCCTGGGCGGGCTGGCCATCGCCGCGGGCATTCTGCTGGTGGCGTGGGGATCGCGCCTGCTGCCCGGTCCCGCGGCCCGGCTCGATCCGCGCCCACTGCTCGGACTGAGCTGCGCGGTGCTGCCCATCCTGGCGCTGGGAATCATGGACGATCGCCGGAACGTGGGCCCGTGGGGAAAGCTCGCGGTGCAGGCGTCCGCGGCGATGGTGCTGGTCGTGTTCGGCTACGGCATCCCGCTGCTCACGAACCCGTTCGGGCCGGCGCTCGAGCTCGGCGCGTTCAACGCCCCGCTCACCGTGCTCTGGGTGGTCGTGATCACGAACGCCATCAACCTCATCGACGGCCTCGACGGCCTCGCCTCGGGCGTGGTCGCCATCGCCTGCGCCTCGCTCTGGATCGTGGCGCACATCCACGCCGACTTCTATGTGATGTTCTTCGCGTCGCTGCTCATCGGCGCGTGCGCGGGCTTCCTGCGCTGGAACTTCCCCCCCGCTAGCGTGTTCATGGGCGATACGGGCAGCCAGTTCCTCGGGTTCACGCTCGCCGCCGTCTCGCTGCTCCAGAATCGCAAGGGCACGGCCACCGTCACGCTGCTGCTCCCGCTGGTCGCGCTCGCCCTCCCGCTCGCCGACAGTGCGGTGGCATTCATGCGCCGGCTCGTGCACCGCCAGCCCGTCTTCCGCGGCGACACGCAGCACGTCCACCACCAGTTGCTGGTCGCCGGCCTCTCGCCGCGCGGAGCGCTGTTCGCGATGTGGACGCTCTCCGCGCTGTTCGCCGTGGTCGCCGTCATGCTGGAGTCGCTGCCGCGCGTGTGGGGCCTGCTGCTGATCACCGTTCTGGGCGCCGTGCTGTTCGTCACGTTCGAGCTGCTGCGCGCGCTGCGCCCTGGGCGGGAGCCGGCGGCGGTGCGCACGAACACGCGCCGCCGCTGACCCCGCCGGAAGAGCCGGCCACGCCCGCGCTGAAGATCAGCGGTCCATCACCGTGAGCTCGAAGGGAGGGCGCGTCGGCTCGGGCCGTCCGAAACCGGCCTCGCGGATCGCGCGGGCGGCTTCGCCCTCGCGTCGGAGCGCCTCATCGCGCGGCAGCGTCGGCGCCTGCAGCACGAGCACGCGGGTGCGCCCCTCGAACGGGACGCGGACGACCAGCGCGTCGTCCTCGCCCACGCGCTCGTTCGCGAGCAACCGGCCCGGGAAGCCGCCGGCGAGCGCGCACACGCGCAACCGAGCGCCGCGGCCTTCGGACTGGCGTGTCAGCGCGAACCCGTCGCCGGCGGACGACCGGAAGACCGCGGTTCCGCCCTCGGCGTAGCCGCGGCCGCTGAAGACGATCGCGTCGTCGCTCCCTGATCCGGCGCCCGGCCCGCGTGCGATGCGCAGGGCGTGTCGGCCGACGGCGACGACGCCGGCGTCACGTACCAGCCGCGACGGCGCAGGGTTCGCGCCCGGAGCGTCCTCGACGATCGTCACCTGAATCATGCCCATCTGCTCCAGGGGCAGCGTCGGCCGCGAGTTGGTCAGGCACACGCCTCCCATCATGCATACCGAGTTGCCCGCGATGCACCAGCGACCACCCGCGGACGACGTCGCGCACCCCAGGCTGGGTCCGCACATCATGCACGCCTGCGCCGTGCCGGCGCCGAGCGCCGCCACCCACACCAGCCCCATCCCGATCAGCCACCTGCGCATGCCGTTCCACCTTGCGGGGGCGCGAACTCGCGGCCGCGGGGTGCGGCCGCGCTCAGGCCTCCTGCATCGGGCGTGCCGCGCGCAGAGCGCCGCGCCGCAACGCGCCCGGCACCGCCAGCCGTCCACGACGTGGGCGATTCGCGCCCGGCGGTCACGACCGCCGGGCGCACCGCAAGCCGGACGATGCGCGAGCCCGCCGCCCGCGAGCGCGATCCGCGACAGGTCCACTGCGTCGCGCGATCCGGGCGCTGCCCGGCGTGTCCGCAAATCGGCGCGGCGCCGGGCCCCGCAAGGGAGCCGGCGCCGCGGAGGGCTCAGGCGAAGGCGATCAGAAGTAGATGAAGCCCCAGGTGAGCTTCACGCTCCACAGGGTCTCGCTCGCCTTCTCGGGTCCGAAGACGGGATTGGCCTCGCCGTCGTGGCCGCCGACGAAGCTCATGCGCGCGTCGAGCCCGAGCACGTTGCGGTCGCTCAGCGGCATGTTGGCGCCGAACGCGACGTACGAGCCCGAGCCCGGCGCGCCAGTGTCCTGTTTGCCGGTGCGGTAGTATTTGTGGAAATAGTAGCCGCCACCGATCCCGACGTACGGCCGGAGCGCGGTGTCCCACTTGAAGTGCCGGGTCAGCTCGAGCGTGAACGGCACCGAGATCTCGGTGCTGTTGCCGAGGTGCCCGAGCAGGTCGTGCTGCACCGCGCCGCCGAAGCTCCACTTGCGGGAGAGCATGCGCTGGTAGGCGATGCCGTAGCCGAGGAGCCCGTCGCCGGTGTTCACGACCGTGGACTTGGCGTACCCGGCACGCACGGAGAGCCAGTTGTTGCCTTTGGTCCAGAGGCCGTCTTCCTTGCGCTGCTCCTCGAGCGGCTTCTCCGGCGGCTTCGGGGGCCTGGCGGGCTTGGGCGGCTTTGCCGGCTTGGAGGCAGCGGCCACCGGCCGGGACTGCTTCGTCTTCTCGACCTTCGCGGGCGGGGCGGGCACGGCGGCGGAGTCATCCGCGAACACCGGAGAAACCGCGAACGCGGACACGGCCAGCAGCGCGCACAACACGCCTGCCCCGCGCCGGAGAACAGCAGTGGAGGTCGGCACCTTATTGCTCCTTTCGGCTCGAAATCGCGTGGCCCGGTCGGGCGCCCCGATCAGGGGCTGCCGCGCGGCTGCTCCGCACCGGGGTCCATCACGGCCGGGGCGGGGGCGGGCAGGACGGGAAAGCTAGCAAGCCCGGCGCGGGGCCGCAACGCGGCCAACCCGCCGGGCGAGCGACAGGCGCCGCCACGGATCGGGGAGACGCAGCCCTCGCGCGCCGGTTGGGCCCCGGCGCAGCGCGGCAGCGCGCGTCGCGCCACGGTGCGAAGTGCCGCCGGCGCGTGGGCCGACCTCGCAATCGCATGGCCGAAGCGGGAGCACCTCGCCCTGCGGCGCGGCGACCCGCGGACGAAACACGGCGCTGGAGGCGCGGGCGACACGGCAACTGATGGGGGGTGGCGCGGCGGTTCGAAGCACGCCCGGACGTTTCACCATGACGCATCGCGCGCATGCCGGCTTCATCGCTCTCGCGCTTGTCGTACCCGCATCGCCTGTCGGCGCCACCATGAAGCCGGTGACCGGGCATTCGCTGAGTGTCCCCGGCGGCCCCGGCGCGCGAGCCTCGCGGGCCGCGGACCGGCACTCGCGCGCCGCCGGCGCGCAGTGCGCGCATTCGCGCTTTGCGCCCGCGCGCGCCTCGGCTAAGTTGCGAACCATGCGACGTGCCGGTGCGCTGCGCCAGTCGATCCCGCTCCTTGCCTGTCTCGCGCTCGCCGTGCTTGCCGGTTGTGGCGATCACGGGAAGCGTTCCGCAGCCGATTCCGCGCTCACGTTCGAGCAGATCGCGGACACCTCGGGGCTCTCCAGGGGCGTACCGGTCGTCGAAACCTTCGACGCCTATCGCATGCCCGGCGGCTCGCTGCGCGTGAAGGCGCGCCTGCGCCTGCCCGAAGGCACGCGGGTCCAGGTCGCGGTGCGGCGCGCGGGCGAACTCACGACGGTGGCAATGGCTCAGGTGCTGGTGGAGGACGGCCAGATCGAGTCCCCGCCGATGATGACAGAGTCCGGCCCGCTGCCCATGGCCCGGTACTCGTTCGAGCTCAGCGCGCTGTTCACGCCCGCGTGGCAGTCGCCCGCGGTTCTGCGCGGCACCAATGACGGCAAGTCGCTCCGGGGACCGGGCATCACCCGCACCCGCAACGGCTGGGCCACGTTCCAGCAGGTGGAGGAGATGACGCGATGAGTTCCCGCCCCGTTCGCCCACCCGCGCTGCGCTACCGCCCCGCGCGCCGCACCGACGTGGACACGCTCGCCGACCTGGCGCTGCGCGCCTATCGCGTCTCGAGCCTCGAGGCGAGGCGCGAGTTCTACACCGAGCATCCGCGCTTCTCGCTGCGCGACGTTCGCGCGGGCGAACTCGACGGCGAACTGGTCGCCTCGCTCGTGCTCTATCCGCTGCAGGCGTTCGTGCGCGGCCAGCTCGTGGCGGCCACCGGCATCGGGTCCGTGGCCGTCTCGCCCGAGCACCGCCGCCGCGGCGTCGCCGAGGCACTGCTGCGCGCGACCCTGCGCGAGCTGCGCCAGCGCGGCGACGCGCTGTGCCTGCTCTACGCGTTCCGCTCCGACTTCTACCGCAGGTTCGGCTGGTCGCTCATCGAGCGCACGAACCTGCTCTCGCTGCCGCCCGCCTCGCTGCCCGCCTCCGAGGAGGCGCGTCGCGTGCGCCGCCTGCGCCTGCCGGACCGCCCCGCGATCGTCGAGCTGTACGAGCGCCACGCCAGGGAGACAGGGCATTTCGCGCTCGCCCGCCGCCCGGAATGGTGGGAGAAGCGGCTGTGGAGCTACGAGGGCGACTGGGTCGTATACGAAGGCCGCCGCCGCGGCCAGATCGAGGGCTACCTGCAGTACCAGGTGGACGCCGGCGACGGTCCGTGGAAGCTCGTGGTCACGGTGAACGAGTTCGTCGCCTCGACACCGGCCGCGCATCGCGGACTCTGGGGCCACCTGCACGCGCTGCGCGACCAGGCGATCGAGGTGGTCGCGTGCGTGCCCGGCGACTCGCTGTGGCTGACGCAGATCGCGGACGCGGGCAACCTGCGCGGCGAGCTCAAGCTGGGCGTGCACCGCAGCGCGGGCCACCTGGGCTACGGCGCCATGCTGCGACTGGTGGACGTCAAGGGCGCGCTCGAGGCCATGCCACTCGCGCCGCACGCGCGCGGCGAGCTGGCGCTCGAGGTCTCGGACCCGCTCCTGCCGCAGAACGCGCGGGCGTGGCGCCTGACCGCCCGCGATGGCCGGCTCAACGTGCGCCCCGAACGCGCGGGAGGCAACGGCAGGTCCCTGCCGCGGCTCGCGGCGCCGGTCGAGGCGCTCGCGGCGATCGTGGCCGGCGCGCTCTCGCCCGTGACGGCCGCCGAGGGCGGGCTGGTCGAGGATGCGCGCGGCGCCGCTGAGATGGCCGAGTCGTGGTTCCGCGCCCGGCCGGCGTTCCTGCATCCGATGAACGCGTTCTAGCCCGCATTATTCATGAGCCCGCCGCCTGCGACTGCCAGGCATGTGCACGCGGCACGAGATTCGATGGGCCGCGTTGCAGTCGTGGCGTGGACACGCCGGGCACGGCGGCCGGGCGGAAAGTGCAGGATGACGCTCGGCTCGCCCTCGCTGAGCGCGGTCTCGTGAATCGTCCGAACCAGAGGCGAGCCGTCATGGCCGCAAGCCTCGAGCCTGCCGCCGGTCGCGCCGTGACTGCCGCGGGGATCTGTTCGATCGCCATCGCGCTGGCGATCGCACGCGGCGCGGCGGCATCGTCCGCCCCCGGGCACGCAAGCCTGGCGGAGTTCGCGATCGCGGGGAACAGGGTCGCGGTCCCCGCGCCGCCGGGCATGGTTTCGGCGCCGGACCTCATGCCCGTCTGCGCTCCCATGCTCGGGCGGCAGGGCGACCCGTCCATGGACGTGCTGGCCGTGTTCGCCGTGGACTCGGCGACGGCCTCGCCGGGTCCCCCGCGCCACCCGCTCGGGGTCCCGGTGCCCGCGGCGTACGTCGCCGCCGCGCACGAACGGGAGAGCGCAGGGCTCGGGCGCGGGCGCATTCGCGATCAGCAGCGGCGGAACCTCGACCTTCCCGGCGCGCAGAGCCCGTCTGGAGGGCACCGTCATGATCCAGGCGCTCGGGAGCCGCGACGGCCTCGTCCAGGACGCCAAGGTCCAGCGCTCGGTGCCGGGGCTCGACGATGCAGCGCTGACGGCGGCGAGACGGTGGCTGTTCAAGCCCGCGACCTTCAAGGGCAAGCTCATCGCGGTCTGGACCGTAATACCAATCAAGTTCTCGTTGCCCTGAAGCGCGAGGGCGAACGCATACGCGGCGCCGCCGTCGTTCGACGCCCCACGCGCTCCCTCGATCGCGCCCGGGCTTTCGCCATGAAGTCGATGCGACTACATTCACCTGCACGTCTTCACGCGGCGCCCCGTTCGGCGCGACCGTGCCGCGCTCGATCCCATACGATCGCTGCATCCTCGAAGGGCGTCCCCCCCCCGGCCGGGGTGGGCGCCGCGACGAATCCATTCCACTCCACACCGCGACCCCACCCCCGGCGCCAGCCGGGTCGACAGGAGTTCTGCATGAAACCCGCACTTCGCTTCGCCCTCGCGCTGCTCGTCACCGCCTCGGCGGCCCACGCCCAATCGGCCGGCACCGGCGTCGCCGCTCCGGGCACGATGGCGGACTCGCTGCACCTCGCGACGCCGGCGCCCACCGACTCGCTGGTGCCGGCGGCGCTTCCTCCCGCCGCGACGACGGCCCCGTCGCCCGCGCCTGCCTCCACGCCCATGCCCACGCGCCCGCACGTGCTCGCGATCCGCAGCGAACCGGCGGTCCACGCCGAACGCGACGAGATGCTCGTGCTTGCCCAGGGCGCGGATGCGGACCTGGCCGCCGCGAAGCGCGCGCGCGCCGAGACGCAGGTCGCGATCGAGAGCAAGAAGAAGGGCATCGACGCGCTCGGCGCCCGGATCAAGACGGCCAAGCAGGCCAGGAACGACGCCGCGCGCACCGCGGCCGAGGGCGAGCGCAAGCAGCAGGAGTCCATGCGCACGTACTTCGAACACGCGCAGGACGCATACGCCGCCGCGATCGACGAGGCCCAGGCGCGCGTGGAGTACGCGCGCGCCGCGATCCGCGCCTGCGACTCCGAGCTGCAGCTGGCCGGGCGCTCGGGCGTCACCGCCAACGACGGGGACCCGGTGCTCTTCAAGCTCGAGCAACAGCACCTCGAGACCGTCAGGGCGCGGGGCGCCGCCGAGGAACGCTTCGCCAGCCGCGTCCAGGCGCTGGTGGACCGCAGACTGCGCCTCTACCGTGCCTGGGCGGACTGGCTCGGCGGTCGCTAGCCCGGACTATTCACGAACCGCCAGCCGAGAGTGCGAGATGTGCGTCAGCCGCAAGAAGATCGGCCGGCCGCGCCGCAGCCGTGTTGTCAACACGATGAGGACAGCGGCCGGTCGAGCTTCGCAGCGGATGACGCGCAGATCGCACTCGCAGGCGGCGGGCTCGGTAGAGTCGAGATGTGGCGCAGTGACGTACAGGACCGGCGGCGCCGACAGCAGCCTGCACCTTTCGGAGCCGACTTCGCCGAGTGGTCCATCGTCCCGTTTCCACATACCGCTCGTCGAACCGGACATGCAGGTTTCCCGCATCCGGCTCTCGGACAAGGTTTCATGCTTTCGCCCACGGGAGGTTGTGGGTGCGGGGTCCCAGTCGGACCAGACCGAGCGTCCGATACAGGTAGTCGTCGGGGAACCGCGTGATTCCCTGTCCCTGCACCTTGTGCTTGCGGCACAACCACCGGCGTAGCCGATAGCGGGCGTGTGCATCGATCGCCCGATAGGCCTTGCTCACCGGCCCGAGACAGAAGTAGTTCGCCCAGCCTCGCAACAGGCGGTTGAGGCGCACGACCCGGTCTTGAGCGTCGAGCATCCGCCATCGGGGTGATGTGATCTCGTGGATCGCCCCGCACACGCGGGTAACCCGCTTCCTCGACGGCCGGGTTCCGATGTAGGCCTTTCCCGTCTGCGTCGAGTGGCACAACCCGATGGTGTACCCCAGGAAGTCGAACGATTCGTCCGGTACGTGGCACACGCGGGTCTTCGCCTCGTTCACCGTCAACCCCAGCCGTTCCATCAGGGCCTGCATCGCGCGCCTCGCATCCTCCGCGGAGCCACGACAACAGATCACGAAGTCATCGGCGTAGTTCACGATCCGGGCCTGAAAGCGCTGTTCATGTCCCAGCTTCTTCCATCCCAGCACGAAGCGTCGCATGTAGAGATTGGCGAGCAGCGGCGAGATCGGCGCCCCCTGCGGAGTGCCGCGTCCCTCATCCTTGTTGCGCGTTGTCCGATGCGGTCTCCCACGATCGTCGAGTCCTTCCACCGGGGCTTCGAGCCACATCTTGATCAGATGCAGCACGTGCCGGTCGCTGATCCGGCGAGCCACCGACTTCATGAGCTCGGCGTGCGGAATGCTGTCGAAGTAGGCGCTCAAGTCTGCGTCCACCACCTCGGTGTACCCCGTGTTCAGCAGCGAGTGAACCTTCCTCACTGCATCCAGCGCGTTGCGGCCGGGTCGGTACGCGTACTGCTCCGGCGACAGGTCGGCCTCAAAGATCGGCGTCAAGACCAGCACCACCGCCATCTGCACCACGCGGTCCCGGATCGTCGGGATCCCCAGCGGCCGTTTCGTGCCGTCGAGCTTCTCGATGTAGACCCGCCGCACCGCCTGCGGGCGATACGTTCTCATCCTGAGTGCTTCCGCCAGTTCCGCCAGCCAGCGTTCCACCCCGTCCGTCTCGATGTCCTCGAAGGTTTGCTCGTCCACGCCCGCCGTTCCATCGTTGGCTTTGCAGCATCGGTAGGCAGACGTCAGCACGTCCTCGCGGTACACCTTGTCGTACAGCAGGTAGAAGCGATAGTCCGGCGATCCCTTCGCTTTGGCATGCAACGTCTCCTGAAGCTTCCGAGTCTTCTCTGGAGGTTGAAGGCTCACGCCACTCTCCCGACTCTCCGCCTCGCGGCGTTGTCCTTGAACTGAGGCCCCTTCCCTCCACCGGCGTTGCCCGGCTTCGTCGGTACTACGAGCCCCTCCGTCACCCGATCCGTCCCGGCCTGTCCCTCGCGGGCGTCCGGTTGGAGGCCGCTACCCTCCGCCGTATCGGGCTTCCCGTGTTGCGTTCCATCCCCGTGTGCATGCATGCCGTCGCCACTACCCCGGCGGAACCGCTGGGGCAGTCGCTCTTCCTCCCCAGCGGCGGCGGCCTTCCCCCAAATTCAGCGGGGTCGGCTTCCGCGTTGCCCTTTTCGAGGCCTGCTCGGCGTTCACTCGCGTTACGGCCTGCTTGCTCGCCAGGTCGCCCATCGGCGACCCTCTACATCGAAGGCTCCGTCGAGTTCGTCGCCTCCCTCGACGCTCCGATTGCTACCGGCTGGAGCGACAGTTGCCGGGCGGGAATCTCACCCGCTGAGGATGTACGCCTTCTCACGGCGCACTGAATAGTCCGGGCTAGTATTGCGGCCCCGGAGGTCCTCTCCGGGACAGAGCACCAGCAGTCGCGCGACGGTCGCGTCCGGCAGGTGCCGGGCGCGACCGTCCTGTGACAGGGGGCCCTCGGCACCTTGGTCTGTGCGATGCGCAATGCTACCGTTTTCGGAATGTCAGCCTCTCCATCGTGCACCCCTCACGCTTCCCGCCGCCCTTTCACGAGCGGCCTGAAGTCCGCACTCGGCAGGCTCCTTCGCCTCCCGCCGGTCAACGCCACGATGCGCATCGCGTTGCGGCCGTTCGCGTCCGCGATCCCGGTCGAGCAGTTGATGCGCCTGCCCGTGGTCGGCACGGTGCGGGTGACGCTGCCGTCGGGGGCCGAGCTCAAACTGAGCTCCGAAGGCCGCGACGACATCGCCTCCGCCCTCTACTGGCGCGGCATGGAGGCGTGGGAACCCGAGACGTTCCGCATCTTCGACTCCCTGCTGCCGACCGCGAACGTCGTGCTGGACGTGGGTGCGAACAGCGGTCTGTTCGCGCTCTACGCCGCGTTGGAAAGACCGGCTTGCAGGGTGTTCGCCTTCGAGCCCACGCCGAGCTCCTCGGCGAGCATGGCGCGCAACATCGAGGCGAGCGGAGTGCGCAACGTCACGCGCTGCGAGGCGGCGGTCTGCGACCGCGACGGCACGATCGGCCTGTTCGTGCCCCCCGGCGAATCGCTCCCGCTGGGCGCTTCGACGCTCGCGACGTTTCGCGAGCCCGGGGTCCGCATCGAGGTGGCGGCGGTGCGCCTCGACACGTTCGCGCGGCAGCACGGGCTGGAGCGGATCGACCTCATCAAGGTCGACACGGAAGGCACGGAGCCGTCCGTTCTGGCGGGAGCGCGCGCCCTGCTCAAGCGGGACCAGCCGTGGATCGTGTGCGAGGTCCTGCACGGCCTGACCGAGCCCGGCCTGCACGCGGAGCTGGACCGGCTCGGGTACCGTTACTTCCTGATCACCGGCCACGGGCTGGAGGAGCACCCGCGCATCGTGGGGGATCCCACCTATCGCGACCGCAACTGGCTCTTCGCCACCGCCCGCCGCCTGGATTCCGCGCCGGGGCTGAGCCTCCAGCCCGGACGATTCATGAACCCGCGGCCTGCGAGCGCGACGTGCGCGTCATCCGCTGCGAAGCTCGACCGGCCGCCGTCCTCATCCTGTCCTTGACACGGTTCCGGCGCGGCCGGCCGATCTTCTTGCGGCTGACGCACATCTCACACTCTCGGCTCGCGGTTCATGAATCGTCCGGGCTAGCGCAGCATCTCGCGCACCTTCATCACCAGCACCTGCTCGCGGCCGTCGCGCTTCACGGTGACGTGGATCTCGCGCCCGTCAGGGCCATCCTCGAGCGCGGACTCCAGCGCCGCGGCGGGCCAGTCGTTCATCGCGCGGCCCGCCACCGCCACGACCTCGTCGCCCTCGCGGATGCCGGCCCGCTCGGCGGGCGAGCCGGGCAGCACCGAGAGCGCGTCCATGCGGCCGGGCGTCCAGCCGAGCATGAGACCGGTGCGCGTGAAGGCGTCGCGGTCGCCATAGCGCCTGCCCGGCTCCAGCCACACGCGCCGGCCGTCGTAGTCGAGCGTGACGCGGAAGCGCTCGAGAACGCGGTTGCCGATGTTGCCCGCGAAGTCCTCGCTGGCCAGCGCACCCTCGCTCGTGCGTGACAGCGTCACCATGGGGTCGCGCCACGTGTACGGCCCGATCGCCATGGTGTGCAGGCGCCCGAGCGAACTGCTGAAGGCGCCGCCGAATCCCGCGCCCGAGACGTCGCGCGGATCGCGCAGGCGCTTCTCGAGCGCATTCGTGCGCACGAACGGCGTGTGCACGTCCACGGTCGAACTGCTGCCCACGTCGAGCCGGAACTGGCCGCGGTAGCGGCCGTCGAGCACGGCCTCGAGGGAGGGCACGACGCCGTTGAGCTTCATCGGCAGCGCGGCCTCGCGACCGCTCCACCGGAAGGTCTTCGGGTCGTGAAGCACGAGCCGCGTACTGTCGTAGTCGATCGTCACCACGAAACGGCTGATGACGTCGTACCCGACGATGCCGGCGAAGTCGCGCCAGAAGTACCGCGAGAACGTCGGAGCCACCGACATCACCGCCACCTTGAGATCGCGCAACTCGACCCCGTCCCCGTCGGGACCGCGCACCGCGAGCGAGCCGAGCGTGGTGAACGAGGCGCTGCCCGATGCGCCCGCGCCGGCCGCCTGCATGTGGCCCTGCACGGGCAGGCCCGCTGCGGCGGCGAACGTGCTGTCGATCACGGTGACGCTGGCGCCGGTGTCGAAGAGGAAATCGCGCTCCGGCCCGCCGTTGAGCGAGGCGTGCAGCCAGACGTGGCGCGCACGGTACTCGAACGGCAGCGTTGCCACGCCCGGTTGCGCGAGCCAGCGCAGGGCGTTGCCACCCCCGGAGTCCGGCATGCCGAACGACACGCCCGCAACGTCCGGGTTGACCGCCAGTGAGTCCACCACCGTGCGCAGCCGGTTCGCGGGCATCGTCGAAATGCCGGTCGCGTTCACGAACGGCCGCAGCCGTCCCGCGGCCGGCCGATAGTCCTCGGCGGTGGTGACCACCCAGGCCTGGTCGCGGGCGGCCTCCTCCTTCGCGAGCAGGCCGGTCGCGTCGGCGAACCACAGCCGCCGGGGCTTGAGATCGCGCTGGCCGGGCGCGCTCACGCCCAGCACCGTGTACGCGCCGAGCGAATCGCGTTCGTGCGCGACCACCTCGACCCGCCCGCCGCCCTCGCCCGGCTCCGCCCAGCGCTCGAAGGCGAACCACGTCGAGACCATCGACTCGAGCGAGTCGCGATCGGTGAGCCGGATCACGCGTCCCGTCGTCGGGTCGGTGCGCCACGCGACGCGCCCATCGCTGCCCTCGGAAAACTTGAAGGGGCCCAGCTCGGTGCGGCTGTACTGGCGATCCGGTCGCGCGCTCCAGGACTCGATGCGCCCGACGAAGCCGAATCCCTCGAGCCGCCCGATCGAGTGCATCGTGTGTTCGGACGCGAACGCCGCCGCCCCGCCGGTGGCGGCGAGGTAGCGCTCGATCACCTTCGCGGCATCGGGCGTGGTGCTCGCCCAGGCCTGCGGCGCGGCGGCGAGGAGCACGAACAGGGCGGCGAGAAACGGGCGCTTCCGCAGCGGCGTCGCGATGGCCATGTGTACGTCCCGGGTCAGGGTGTGTGCGAATGGGGGCAGTCTAGCCCGGACGATTCATGAACCGCGAGCCGGGAGTTGCGGAATGCGTCAGCAGCAAGCAGATCGGCCGACCGCGCCGCAGCCGTGTTGTCGACACGATGAGGACAGCGGCCGGTCGAGCATCGCAGCGGATGGCGCGCAAATCGCGCTCGCAGCCCCGCGGGCGCACTGAATCGTCCGGGCCAGCGAAGCCGTCGGGCTTCCCGAAGCCGGATGTGCTTGATGTACTTGCGGAGCTTCAATACCGGATGGGCGCGCGCATTGCATCTTCGGGCGCGGGCGTGCTAGAGCTCGTCCCCTGAATGGAGCGCCCAGACCATAGGAAAGGACTCCTTATGTCCCGCCGCCTCGTCGCGCTGACCCTCGCCGCACTGCTGGTTCCCGCCGCCGCGCACGCTGCCGGCTCGTTCTCGACGTGGGGCCCACACCTCGGCTTCAGCACCGACCCGAGCCAGGTGGTGTTTGGCGGCCAGCTCGAGATGGGCAACGTGGCGCCTCAGATCGATTTCGTACCCGGCGTGGACGTCGGCTTCGGGGACAGCATCACGCTGGTGTCGCTCAACGGCGACTTCCGCTACCGCATCGTGGTCCCGGGCGCCACGTGGCAGCCCTACGCGGGCGCCGGCGTGGCGGTGCACTTCTACTCGTGGGATCAGAACGTGATCGGCAGCAACGGGAACGGCACGAAGGCCGGCGGCAGCCTGCTGTTCGGCGCCGATGTTCCGACGAAGGCCGGCAGCCGCTTCTTCGTCGAGGGCAAGATCGCACTCGGCGACGGGCCCACGTTCAAGGTCACCGCAGGTTGGAACTTCAAGATGCGCTGACCGCGGACGGATCGTGCAGGCGGGACGGTTGCCCGTCCCGCCTGCCGCACCACCGCACGTGCCGTTCGGCATACGGCGATTCAAGATCAGCGCGCAAGGCGCCGGTGTTCCTCGGCGAAGCTCACGAGGCCAGGCCGCCGCAGTGCCGAGATCGGAACCACCGCCACGAGTCGCGTCGACGCGTCGTGGTTCACCCGGTCGAAGGAACGGCACAAACGCCCGCGCGTTCCGGAGAAGTGCAGCCCCTCCGAGCGGCCGCGGAATTGATCCGGCGGCAGTCTCCACCCTGCCCCGGCGCTCGCAAGGGGGGTGGCCTTCTGCACCCCCACGCTCACTCTTCGCCCGGTCCGGCGGGACCGCAGTCAGGACGCGATCGCCGTCGGCAGCTCCCGGCGGGCCTCGCGGGCGCAGGGCCCGGCCCCTGCCGTGCGAGGCCCGCGCTCTCCGGCGAGCGATGAGCCCGGGGCGGCACTGGCGCGACTCCCCGCCGACAAGACCGCCGCGGCCCGGGCGCGGGCGGAGGGAGCCGGGGGCGCGCGATAATTGGGGCGGCCCGGCACGAAGTGATCTGTTTGCACGCGTTTGAGCGGTCCCATATGGTTATATCGGTCGAGACAGTCGTTCTGGCCCCCCCACCAGTGGTGCGTGACCCCCTCTTCACTTCGCGCGCTCTCGACCCGGCAGTCAAGCCCCCCCGGACGAGCCCCTGCTGCTCGTCGGTCCCGTCGTCCGCTGGCGTGTCCCGCGTATGACAGCCATCGTTGTTTGGAGGTCGCCCGTGTTCGCCCCGACCCGTGCTCTTCGCTCGATCACCATTGCGTTCGCATTGCTGGCATCCTGCCTGTTCGCCTCGCTGAATGCTGCCGCGGCTCCCGTGCTCACCGCGACCTCCGATCAGGTTCCGAACGAAGTCATCGTCAAGTTCTCCCCGCAGGCGAGTCCCGCGGCCATCCAGGCGGTCCTGCACGACCTCGGGGCCACCCAGATTGCGAACCTGAGTCTGATCGGGGCGAGCCAGCAGCGCATCACGCGCTACGACGTCGAATCCGCGGTCGCCCGCTATCGGACCGATGCCCGGATCGCGCTCATCGAGCCCAACTACATCGTCAAGGCGGATCGCATTCCAAACGACCCGCTCTTCTCGCAGCTCTGGGGCCTGAACAACACGGGACAGACCGGAGGGACGCCAGGGGCGGACATCCACGCGACGAGCGCCTGGAACATCACCACGGGCGGAAGCTCGGTGCTGGTCGGGATCATCGACACCGGCATGGACTACACGCATCCCGATCTCGCCGCAAACGTCTGGAGCAACCCGGGGGAGATCACCGGGAACGGCATCGATGACGACGGCAATGGCTACGTGGACGATGTGCACGGCTGGGACTTCATCAACAACGACAACAATCCCACGGACGACAACGGGCACGGCACGCACGTTTCCGGGACGATCGGCGCAATCGGCGACAACGGCGTTGGGGTGGCGGGCGTGTGCTGGGACGTAAAGCTGATGCCGCTGAAGTTCCTGGGCGCGGACGGTTCAGGCAGCACGGCCGATGCGATCCTCGCGGTGCAATACGCCACGCAGATGCATGCGCGAATCCTGAACAACAGCTGGGGCGGCAGCAGCTACTCCGAGGCCCTGCGCCTGGCGATCCAGGCGGCCAGCGACGCCGGAATCCTGTTCGTCGCCGCGGCGGGCAACGACGGGGTCGACAACGACGCCAGCCCCCACTACCCGGCCAACTACGACGCCCCGCTCGTGATCTCCGTTGCCTCCACGGACGCGTACGACAACCTGTCCTACTTCTCCGACTTCGGCGCGACCTCCGTGGACCTGGCCGCCCCCGGCAGCGACATCCTCAGCACGCTCCCGAACAACTCCTACGGCACCTACAGCGGAACCTCCATGGCCACGCCCCACGTGAGCGGCGCCCTGGCGCTGATGCTGTCGCGTGCGCCGGCAATGTCAGGGGCCACTGCCAAGCAGACCCTGATGCTCTCGGTGGACACGTTGTCCAGCCTGTCCGGCCGGGTGGTGTCGGCCGGCCGGCTGGATGCGTTCAGGATGTTGCTGGCGGCTCGGCCCGACAGCATCCCCCCGGCGGCCATCACCGACGCCCACGTCGCGGTGGTGAACGGCAGCTGGGCCTCGCTCGCCTGGACCGCGAGCGGGAACGACAGCGTCTCCGGCCGCGCCAGCGAGTACGACCTGCGCTACTCCACCTCGCCGATCACGGCTGCGAACTTCACTGCCGCGCAGCGCGCATCCGGAGTGCCGCTTCCCGGGCCGGCGGGCAATCTCGACACGCTGCGCGTGAACAGCCTTGCGTTCAGCACGCCCTATTGGTTCGCGGTCAAGGCGCTGGACGGGTACGGCAACGTTTCGCTGATGTCGAATGTCGTGAACCTCACGACGCTGACGCCCCCCCAGGTGGTGGTGACCCCGGACTCGCTGACGGCCGCCCTGTTCAGCGGTGGGCAGGCAACCCAGGGGCTCCACGTCGCCAACACCGGCGCATCGGACCTCGAGCTTCACATCACGACCGAAGACCGCACGGGGCTGTTGATCACGCCGGGCGGACAGCCTCTCCGCGCGGTCGGGCATCGCGTGCCGCTGGGGCAGCTCGCGGCCGCCGGGATCCGCGCGCAGGTGCGGATCGACTCCGATCGGTCGCTCGATCGGAACGCGGCGGTCCAGCGGGGACCGGCGACGACGCCACGATCCGCGAGCGTGTCGGGCAGCGAGGTCTTCGGCAGCATGCAGAACCGCTACGTCGCCGGGCTACGCACGCGGGGCAACATCTTCCGGTGCACGACGTCGACGTGGCTCTACGAGCAGCGTCTGTACCTCGAGCCGACGACGTCGACCCAGCTCTGGTTCATGGTCTACGAAGGGCTGTCGCAGGTCGGAACCTATCGTCTGATTGCCGCTTCGAACGCCTCTGCCCCCGGCGCGGGTGCCGGCTGGTACAGCTCGGGCCCGATGCAGGTGCGCCTCGAAGCCGGGCGCTCGTACGTGATCGCGACCACGTTCGATCAGCCCTGCGGCTACTACGCCCAGAGCGACGTGTCTCCCTACCCCTTCCCGGCTTCGTTCGGGGAGCTGGTCGCGGGCGCGGGCTGGGATTGGGTGCCCACGGCGGCCCTCCCGCCGGACTCGACGCAGGAAGTGACCTCGTCCGCCTTCGGGTCCCCGGTCGCCTACTACCAGACGCTGGTCACCCGCTCCGCCGCGCGGTGGATCGCCGCGTCACCCGGTGAGGCGACGGTGCCCGCGGGCGGCAGCCTGGACGTCGCCGTGACTTTCGCCGCTGCGGACCAGCCCGCTGGTGACTACCGCGCCAACGTCCAGGTGGGCAGCAATGACCCGGTCCGGCCGACGGTCAGCGTGCCGGCCCACCTCCACGTCACCGGCGCGCCCAACATCACCCTGTCGGCGACCTCGCTGGCGTTCGGAGCGCGATTCACAGGCACCACCCACACGGACACGCTCGTCGTGAGCAACAACGGCACCGACACGCTTGACGTCACCCATCTCGCCACCAACGCGGCCGCGTTCACGGTCCAGCCGACGAGCTTCCCGCTGGCTCCCGGAACGAGCCGGCCGGTGCTCGTGAGCTTCGCCCCGGCCACTGTGGGTCCGTACGCAGGCACCCTGACGATCACCAGCAACGACCCCGACGAGGGCACGGCCACGGTGTCACTCGCCGGCACGGCCAGCGACCCGCCGGTCATCAACGTCAGACCCGACTCGCTGACGGCCAGCCTGCTCACGGGCGCCCAGGCAACGCGCACGCTCCACCTCGCCAACACCGGGGCGAGCGCTCTGACGTACTCCCTCTCGTTGACCGACTCACAAGGGCCCGCGCCTGCCTTGCTCGTCTCGCGCCGCTTCACCACCACCGCGGCCGCACGAGGGTCGCAGGGCGCGGCGCCTGCCGGCGCCCGTCGCTATGACAGCGGCGCGATACCGTCTCGCGCACCGCTGGCGACCGCCACGATGCCCGCCAAGGTCGCCGCCTCGGCCGGCACCGGTCTGAAGCTGCTGATCCTCAACTCGAGCGGTAACGTGTCCGAGATTCGCGGCCTGCTCGCCGCCATGCCGGGCGTGGCAGCAGCAGACGAGTTCGACGCCTTTGCGGGCACCCCTTCGCTGACCCTTCTGAACCAGTACAACGCGGCGATCGTGGTCACGAGCACCGCAAGCCCGAACGGAGCCGCGATTGGCGACGCACTCGCGGACTACGTGGATGGCGGAGGCGGCGTGGTGATGACGCTGGCTTCCTTTGTCGGAGGCTTCAACATCCAGGGCCGGCTTCTGTCCGGAGGGTACTTCCCCTTCTCGGTAGGCACCGGCCCCGTAGGCGGCT
This sequence comes from Candidatus Eiseniibacteriota bacterium, assembly GCA_903921835.1. Lineage (GTDB taxonomy): Bacteria > Eisenbacteria > RBG-16-71-46 > RBG-16-71-46 > RBG-16-71-46 > CAIXRL01. The sequence goes on from CAIXRL010000132.1 coordinate 26,338, forward strand.
CGACGCTGGGCGCCTTCGACCCGGCGCATCCCATCATGCACAACGTGACCACGATCACGGGGAGCCTGCTCGGGCAGGTGTCGGTTGCGACCGGAGCGCAGCTCGTAGCCTCGTACGTGAACGGGATACCGCTCGTCGCGACCCAGGGACCCCGGGTGGCGGCGGTGAACATCTTCTTCGGCAGCAGCGGCTACTGGTCCGGTGACGTTCCGACGTTGCTGTACAACGCCGTGGCCTGGACGGGCGACCGGAAATGGGTGTCGACCGCGACCACGCAGGGCAGCGTGCCCGCGGGCGACAGCGTGGACGTCATCGCGACCTTTGACGCCACGGGCCTGTTTGGCGGCGAGTACCGCGCCAACCTCCAGGTGGACAGCAACGACCCGGTCCGCCCGACCGTCAGCGTGCCGGCCCATCTCCACGTCACCGGCGCGCCCGACATCACCCTGTCGGCGACCTCGCTGGCGTTCGGGACGCGATTCACAGGCACCACCCGCACGGACACGCTCGTCGTGCGCAACGATGGCACCGACCTGCTGGACGTCACCCAGCTCGCCACCAACGCGGCCGCGTTCACGGTCCAGCCGACGAGCTTCCCGCTGGCTCCCGGAACGAGCCGGCCGGTGCTCGTGAGCTTCGCCCCGGCCACTGTGGGTCCGTACGCAGGCACCCTGAC
>CAIXRL010000133.1 GCA_903921835.1 Candidatus Eiseniibacteriota bacterium
CGCGCAGCGCGCGCAGCTTCGGGGTGATGGTCCGACAGGCGCAATGACGCTCGTGCTCGCGGTGCCAGACGGCGCGCTCGGCGTCCGTCGCGCTCCTCGGCATGGGGTGCAGGCCGTGCCACTGGGCGTTGATGGGCATGCGGACATGCTCGCCCCGGGGCCGCGCCCGCGCAAGGGGTAGCCGCGCCCCGTGGGCTCGCGGTTTGCTCAGCCCCCAACTTGAATGGTTGTCGACTTCGGGGCCGAACAAACACTCCCAAGTTGACCGGGGGGGTGACAAACACGAGTGGTGGCGATCACTTGTGCGGCCGTCGTAGATACGACGGCTCAGCGGGGCTTCAGGGCGGCGGTTACGGTGGCATCGTCTGCAAGCTCCAGGGCTTCGAGCGCGGCGAGCAGCCGGCGCTGCTCAGGCATGACCTCGGTCACCGAGTACAGGCCGGGCTTCGTCGCGTATAGGTTCAGGTGGACCGATTGCAGCTCGCGCAGCGCGGCCTCCGCGGTCATGGGCACGCCCGCCTTGAGGAGCTGCTGCTCGAGCGTGCGCTCCAGCAGGAGCGCCAGCATGCACAGGGAGACGTGCGCACGCACCTTCGCGTCGGTGTGGTGGTGCACCGGCCGGAGCGCCAGCACGCTCTTGATGGCCTGGAAGTCCTTCTCGACCTGGTCCTTGGCGAAGTACAGCGCGGCCAACTCAGCGCCGGTCCCGGCCACCTCGGGGTGTGTCACGACGAGGTTGAGCCCATCGGTGCACCGGTGGCGCTGCCAGGCTTCCTCGTCACGCACCAGATGTACTTCCGGCACCACTCGCCCGTCGTGGCTGGTCTGCTGCAGCTTGATGGCGAAGACGTCCAGCATTTCCCGCCGGCTCAACGCGGTACGCACTTTGCCCACCGCGCTCTCGGGTGAGCGCGTCGCCCGAGCGGCCTGCAGCGCGCGGTTGACCTGGGCCACCACCTCGTCGAGCTCGGCGACTGCCCGGGTGACCGCCTGGCGCTGCTCGATGAAGCGCTCGGGGTTGAAGAGCACGACCGCGCGGACCTTGAGCAGCGGCACGCCGACCAGACGTGCCAGCACCCGATTGGCGCGCAGCACCGGCGCGTCAGCCGCGGCCTGACCGGCGGCGGCAAACGCGGCCACCTGCTCCGACGCCGGTCGGCGGGTGAGCGCCCACAGCGCCGTGGGGGTGACCCGGTCGGCCTCGCCGGCCTCGATGCGTGTGTGCAGCTCGGCGGGCAGTGTCAGCAACTGTTGCCAGTGCAGCAACTGGGTCCTGGTGCATTGATAGCGCCGCGCGAGCTCCTCCCAGGTGGCGCCGGCGGCACGCTCCGCCGCCAGGCTGCGCCCGATCAGCAGTGCGGCCCGCGCCCGCGACGGTGCGAGCGTCGCGGCCCGCACCGGCGTGCCGCCTTCGCCCTTGGCGATCACGCCCAGGTCGAGCACGTAGCGCGTCGGCGACACCTCGCGGAAGCCCGCTCCCAGCGCCACGGTCCGTAGCGCCGCGACGGTTTTCGGGTCGCGGCGCTCGCTGTCCCCGAGGCGGACCGGGTCGAAGATGCCGAGCGGAATGCGCGCGCTGTAGCCCGCGATCTCGGGAGCTGGCACGGCGGTGACGCAGCGCACGTCGCGCGCCAGCAATTCCTCGACGGTCACCCCGCGGCCCATGGCGCGGTCGGCTACCAGCGGCAGGTGGCGCGCCCAGGGGAGCTGATGCACCTCGTCGATGATCGCCATCATGCTGCGCGTCTCGTAGTGGCTGCCGGACAGGGTGGCCCAGCGCAGCGGCAAACCTCGCTGGTCGCACAGCAGCGCGATACCGATGCGGCGCCGGCGGACCCCGTCCTTGGTGACGCGATGGGCGGCCAACTCCGGGCCGTGGCCGACAAACCAGGTGTCAGTGCAGTCGAGGAAGAGGCTGACGAAGCGGCCTTGGTGGTCCGCAATCTGCCGTGCCAAGGCTTGCTGCAGGGGCGTTTCGATTTGGGCCAGGAGGTCCAGCGTCCGGTGGACACGGGTGTTGTTGAAGCTGGCCGGCGCGAGGCCCTGCAGCTCGGGCAGAGCGGTACGCGGGTACCAGCGGGAGGCTTCCACGTCCGAGGCGGGGGCGACGCAGCGCTGCACCGCGAGCGCGGCGGCGGTTTCGCCGACCGACACGTCGCGGGCGGTGGGTGGCACCAACTCGTCGATCAGCTGCGATAGTCGCCACGACTGCCACGCGCGGTAGCACACGGCTACGTCGAGGTAGGCGAGATTCCGGGCCACCTTGGTCGGCGTAAGTTGCTGGCCGGAGAACACCACCAACTCGCGCTGGCGGGAGGCGGCGATGGCACGGCGTAGATTCTCGGTCTGGACCTCGGTGAGGTCACCGAGGGTGGCAATGACTCTGTGGGCGGGCATGCCGTCGGGGCGACGGAAGCTCTGCACGAGCTGGACGGAGCGGTAGGACTTGGCCCCGCGGCGGGCGACGCAGACGCGAACGTGCATATCTACTCATACAACACAACCACCGTCGGTGTCAAGCGCATACACCTCAACATATCAGTATCTACACCGAATCAACAAAACCGATCATCTCGCGGGCTTGGCCGCCCCCCCGATCAACTTGGGAACACTTGTTCCGGGCTGAAGTCGACAACCGTTCAAGTTCAGCCCCGAACAAACATGCCGCGACGGGGGGCCGCGGCGCCCGGCGTCCGGGTGACGTCGCCGTGACCGCGGCGGGGCGATGAGGCGTTGCCGGCGACGCCTACCGGTCGGCGCGCTGGGTCTCCTCGA
>CAIXRL010000134.1 GCA_903921835.1 Candidatus Eiseniibacteriota bacterium
GGCACGCACCGCCTCGTGCGTTCGAAGCCGATGCCGATCACCGGCGCGGGTGGCGCGGCGCAGAAGCTGTCGGAGATGACTGGCGTGGATCAGGAGAAGTGTGAGCGCGAGATCGGCCGCCATCTCCTCGCCGGGTACGAACACCGCGACGAGCACGGTCGGCCGATCTTCGCCTTCCGGTTGCACCAGTTCGTCTCCAAGGGCGAGTCGGTGTACGCCTCGCTGGAGCCGGAGCGCGATCGCCACATCACGCTGCAATCGCAGGTGTACGTGCCGGGCAGCGGGCGCCAGAAGCAGCTGTTCCCGGTCGCCTTCTGCCGCGAGTGCGGGCAGGAGTACTACCTGGTCCGACGCTGCGAGGGTGAGGACGGCAGGGTCTACTACCAGCCCCGGGCGTTGTCGGATCAGGACGACGCGGACGGCGAGCCCGGCTTCCTGCACATCGACACCGTGGATCCGTGGCCCGAGGTCAGCGAGTCGCACAGCCGCCTCCCGGACAGCTGGCTCGAAGAGGAGAACGGCAAGCTGAAGGTCCGCAAGGCCCGGCGCGATCGGCTGCCGCGCGAGGTGTACGTCACGGCGAGCGGGACCGAGGGCAAGGGCGACCTTCGCGCGCACTACATGCGGGCGCCGTTCGTCTTCTGCATGCACTGCAAGGTCGCGTACAGCCCGCACCAGCAGACCGACTTCGGCAAGCTCGCCACGCTCGGCTCCGAGGGGCGCAGCACCGCAACGACGGTGCTCGCCCTGTCAAACATCCGCCGCCTGCGCAAGGACCAGACCCTGGAGCCCAAAGCGCGCAAGCTCCTCAGCTTCACGGACAACCGCCAGGACGCCTCGCTCCAGGCCGGGCACTTCAACGACTTCGTGGAGATCGCGCTCCTGCGCTCCGCGCTGCACCGGGCCGTGCGCGACGCCGGAGCCGAGGGCCTGCATCACGACACGCTGACGCGCCGGGTGTTCGAGGCGCTCGACCTGCCGCTGGCGCAGTACGCGACGAACCCGGAGGTCGAGTACCTCCAGCTGGAGGAGACACAACGCGCGCTCCGGCGCGTGCTCGCGTACTACCTGTACCTGGACCTGCGGCGCGGGTGGCGCATCACGTCGCCCAACCTGGAGCAGTGCGGGCTCCTCGACATCGACTACCTCTCGCTGGCGATGCTGTGCGGCGACGAGCCCAAGTGGCGCGACAAGCACGCGGTGCTCGCGACCGCGACCCCGGACGAGCGCCGGAACGTCTGCAAGGTGCTGCTCGACTTCCTGCGCCGTGAGCTGGCGATCCAGGTCGACGTGCTCGACCCGGCGGATCAGGAGAGCATCCGGCTCCAGTCGAACCAGTACCTGATCCCGCCGTGGGCGCTCGATGACAACGACCAGATGCAGACGAGCCGGATCGCCTTCCCGACCTCGGGCAGCGCGGAGAAGTCGAACGTCTACATCTCCCCGCGCGGCGGGTTCGCGCAGCTCCTCAAGCGCCCCGACACGTTCCGCAACCCGGACGGCGTCCAGATCAAGACCGACGATGTGACGATCATCCTGCGCGGGTTGTTTGAAAACCTGGTGAAGGCGGGGCTCGTGCACCGCATCGAGAAGCGCGGCGACAAGGAGACGGAGGTCGGCTACCAGCTGAAGTCCTCGGCGTTGGTGTGGCGCGCGGGAGCGGGTGTCTCCGGGTTCCACGATCCGATCCGCGTGCCGAGCCGCCCCGAGGGGGGGCACCGGACGAACCGGTTCTTCGTCGACTTCTACCGGGCGGACATGGCCGACCTGAAGGGCCTCGAAGCGCACGAGCACACGGCGCAGGTCCAGGCGGTGGATCGGGAGGAGCGCGAGGAGCGGTTCCGCAAGGGCATCCTGCCGATCCTGTTCTGCTCGCCGACCATGGAGCTGGGCGTCGACATCGCGCAGCTCAACGTCGTGAACATGCGCAACGTGCCGCCGACCCCGGCGAACTACGCCCAGCGCAGCGGCCGGGCCGGGCGGAGCGGGCAGCCCGCGTTCGTGTACACCTACTGCACGGCCGGGAGCCCGCACGACCAATACTTCTTCAAGCGGCCGGGCCGCATGGTCGCGGGCGCCGTCTCCACGCCGCGCCTGGACCTCGCGAACGAGGACCTGCTACGGGCACACGTCCACGCGATCTGGCTTGCGGAGTCTTCGTTCGATCTCAAGTCGTCGCTGGCGGACATCCTGGAGGTCGAGGGCGACGACCCGACCCTCGCTGTCCTCCCGAACGTCCGCGCTGCGCTCGACGACACCCGCGCACGGGAGCGCGCCAAGGCGCGGGCCAAGAACTGCCTGCACGCGGCGGTCGCCGACCTCGTGGGCGAAGCCAAGGTGGACGCCTGGATCGGCGACGTGCTCGATCAGCTACCGCGCTCGTTCGAGCGGGCGTGCGACCGGTGGCGGAGCCTCTACCGCGGCGCCCTGGAGCAGTCCAAGCGGCAGTCCAAGATCGCGCGAGATGCGTCCCGCGACATGCGGGACCGCGAGAACGCCAAGCGGCTGCGCGCCGAAGCCGAGACCCAGCTCAGCTTGCTCCTGGAGCGCAACACGAAGACGCTCTCGGACTTCTACTCGTACCGCTACTTCGCCAGCGAGGGGTTCCTGCCCGGGTACAACTTCCCGCGGCTCCCGCTGTCGGCCTACCTGCCCGGCAAGAAGCGCGGGCGCGGGGACGAGGAGTTCCTGTCACGGCCACGGTTCCTCGCCATCTCCGAGTTCGGACCGCGCGCGTTCGTCTACCACGAGGGGTCGCGGTTCGTGATCAACAAGGTGATCCTGCCGGTGGAGAGCGAGGGCGGCATCACCCGCAGCGCGGCGCAGTGCAAGGAGTGCGGCTACGTGCATCCGATCGGCGATACGCCCGGGCCGGATCTGTGCGAGCGGTGCGGGTCGAAGCTGCCGCCGCCGATGGTCA
>CAIXRL010000135.1 GCA_903921835.1 Candidatus Eiseniibacteriota bacterium
AGCTTCGCAGCGGATGACGCGCAGACCGCGCTCGCAGGCGGCGGGCTCATGAATACTCCGGGCTAGTGTCCCGTCCCAGGAATCGCTTGGCAGTCGGCGCCCGCTGTGCGCAGCCGGCTGCGTTGCTCCTCCTCGACGTATCCTATGGATACAACTTGGTCGTCGCGCCCTGCCGGCCGGGCACATCGACCGCCCTTGTGGTCAAGCGACTCCTGGGATGGGACACTGGGATCAATGTCGTCGAAACGTTCCCGCTTCGCCACACTCGGCCGTCGAGGAGGTCCCGTGACGAGTACAAGTGAAGCGCAGCCCGGCGGCGCCCGGCCTGCGCTGGCCTATCACGACGCCGGCTTCCTGGACAGCGACGAGGGCAGGCCGCTGCGCATTCTGTCCGAGTACCTCCAGCCGCTCGAGGTCTTCCGGCGCCGGCGGCTCCACGACACCATCGTGTTCTTCGGCTCCGCGAGGTTGCACGAGGACGGCCCATTGGGCTCGTACTGCGACGCGGCGCGCGAGCTCGCGCGCCTGGTCACGCAGTGGTCGATAGGGCTGGGCGCGCCCGCGCATCGCTTCGTCGTCTGCACGGGCGGCGGCGGCGGGATCATGGAGGCGGCAAACCGGGGCGCGACCGAGGCGGGCGGGCGCACGGTCGGGCTCAACATCGGATTGCCCAACGAGCAGCGGCCCAATCCGTACATCACGCCGGGACTGAGCTTCGAGTTCCACTACTTCTTCATGCGCAAGCTCTGGTTCGCTCACCTGGCGCGCGCCATCGTGGCGTTCCCGGGCGGCTTCGGAACGCTGGACGAGCTCTTCGAGATCCTGACGCTGTCGCAGACGGGCAAGCTCGACCGGCGACCGCTCATCCTTCTGTACGGTTCGGAATACTGGAACGAGATCGTGAACTTCCCGGCGCTGGTGCGGCACGGAGTGATCCGGCAGGAGGATCTCTCGCTGTTCCGTTATGTGGACACTCCGGCGGCGGCGTTCGCGGTCTTCGAGCGTGAACTCGCGACTGGAATGGCGGAGGCGACCCCGGCGCTCGCGAAGTCGGTCGTCTGCGAACAGCCAGGAACCACGACGCAACCAGATCCACCCACACGCCGCGGCGATGACGGTGCGCGATGAAGACCTGCGCGCCCGCCGTCCGCGGACTCGTTCGGAGGAGCACGTCATGAGCACGTCGGGACAGGGACATCGGGCACTGCTGTTGCGTGTGGCGCGTCAGGCGATGATCGAGCGAGGCCTCGAGCCCGACTTCCCACCGGCTGCGCTGGCCGAGGCGCAGCGTCTCGCCGCGCCGTCGGCGCCGTACGGAGCCGACGTGCGCGACCTGCGACCGCTCGCGTGGTGCTCGATCGACAACGACGATTCGCGCGACCTCGACCAGCTCACCGTCGCCGCGCCCGTTGCCGGCGGCGGCACGCGGATCATGGTCGCCGTGGCCGACGTCAGCGCCTCGGTGGGGCCGGGCTCCGCGCTGGACACCCACGCCATCGCGAACACGACCTCGGTCTACACCCCGCCGCAGAACTTCCCCATGCTGCCCGAACGGCTCAGCACCGACCTCACCTCGCTCGGCCAGGGCGAGGACCGGATGGCCATCGTCATCGAGACTGTGATCGACGGCGCGGGCTCGAGCGGCGCCCCGGCCGTCTACCGCGCGGTCGTGCGCAACCAGGCCAGGCTCGCCTATTCGGGCGTGGGCGCCTGGCTCGAGACTCGCGGCGCCATGCCCGCCGCGATCGGCGCCGTGTCGGGACTCGCCGACAACCTCCGGCTCCAGGACCAGACGGCCCAGCGCCTGCGGACCATGCGCCACGAGCACGGCGCGCTCGAACTCGAGACGCTCGAGGCGCACACGCGCTTCGACGGCGACGCGGTGAGCGGACTCGTCGTGGAGGCGCGCAACCACGCCCGCGACCTCATCGAGGACTTCATGATCGCCGCGAACGGCGCCATCGCACGCTTCCTGGCGGAGCGCCGCTTTCCCGTGATGCGCCGCGTGGTGCGCTCGCCCGAGCGCTGGCAGCGCATCGTGGACATCGCCGTCCATCACGGCGACACGCTGCCGCCCGCACCCGATGCGGGCGCGCTGCACGACTTCCTCGTCCGCCAGCGCGCCGCGGACGCGCTGCGCTTTCCCGACCTGTCGCTCGCGGTCATCAAGCTGCTCGGCCGGGGCGAGTACGAGGCCAGCTTCCCCGGCCAGGAGGTGACGGGTCACTTCGGACTGGCGGTGAGTGACTACACGCACGCGACCGCGCCGAACCGGCGTTACCCCGACCTCGTCACGCAGCGACTGATCAAGGCCGCGCTCGCCGGACAGGATGTGCCCTACGATCGCGGCGCCCTCGCAGCGCTCGCCGCGCACTGCACGCAGCGAGAGGACGGCGCCCAGAAGGTCGAGCGGCTCCTGCGCAAGGCGGCGGCCGCCTGCCTGCTGAGCGGGCGGATCGGCGACGAGTTCGACGGCATCGTGACGGGCGCCTCGCCCAAGGGCACCTACGCGCGCATCTTCGACCCCGCGGTCGAGGGCCGCATCGAGCAGGGCGCGGCCGGTCTCGACGTCGGCGACCGCGTGCGCGTGAAGCTCCTGCACACCGACGTGGAGCGCGGTTTCATCGACTTCGCACGCATCGGTCACGAGGTGATCGGCAGGCGCCGCGGCTGAGACGGAGTGAAATACAGCGGTTCCGCCCATTCCGCTGATGCGAGAGCGCCCCGGAGGTCGCCACCCTCCGGGGCGTTCACGTTGCCCGCCTGCGGGACGTGATCGGGGGCGGCGCCCGCCGACCGTCCGCACCGGCCGATCAGCGCAGCGTCACGATCCGGGTCGAGGCGACGTGGCCGGCCTGCTTCAGCCGCAGCACGTGCACCGCAGGGCGCAGCACGCCGAGGCTGGCCAGAGGTACGACGTGCTCGCCGGGACCCAGGACACCCAGGTCGAGTATCCCTTCGCGCCGGCCGAGCAGGTCGAAACACTCGAGCCGTGTCTCTCCCGGTTCGGCGAGCGCGAAGCTCACCGTCTGGGCACCCGTCTCCGCCGGGTTCGGCCGCACTCCGTGGAGCGCAAACGCCACCGTGAGCGGCGACGAGTGCTCCGCGACGGCAGTCCCCCCCTGGAGCATGTCGCGCACCCGCTGCGCGAAGTAGGCGTGACCGCGGATGGAATCGGGCGTCGAGCCCCCGACGAAGGCGAACTCCACCCGGATGCTGTCGCCCGCGGCGATGGTGGCGAACGGCCCCAGCGCGAGCAGTTCCACCGGATCGCCCGTATACACATTGAGGCTGTCCGGCATCGGGACCAGCGCCACCTGGGTTCCCGCGCTCATGATCGCGTAGCGTTCGACGTCCTCATCGCGCGCCACACTGCCCTTATTGTAGGGCCACGCCGCCAGCGTCACGTGCTGCCCGGCGAACGCGTCCGGCGGGGTCAGCAGTTGCACGCCCGCCCAGTAGGGCACGGCTTCCTGATGGCAGTTATCCGGGACGGGCTTGTTCAGGCAGTAGTGCTCGCGAATCATGCGGAAGTCCGGCTCGTAGGCCAGCCACTTCTTGCTGAACCAGCCGGCGTAGAGCGAGCCGGTCTGGGCATTCATGTTGCCGCTCGCCAGCTCCGAGTACATCCCGACCCACGCGTCCGTGAGCGGTCCGGAACCGACGTTGTGGATGACGTAGCGTACGAGGAGAAAGTGCGAGTAGCTCTCGACCGACCAGCTGTAGACGTATTGCGTGACGCGCAGGCCGAGTGACCGGTGCCCCTCCACGTTCCCCGTCTGCGCATTGCTGGGGTCGACGAACTCCGAGATGTAATCCATCTCGCTCACCGCGCCCGGCGTGTAGTACGGGTTGCCAGGGATGCTCGAGCGGCGATAGATGGAGTCGCTCGATGGTGTGAACTCATCGCCGGAGTACGGAGACTGGCCAGGCGAAGCGTCCATGGAGGCCGTGGAGACACCAGTGAACGCGCCGTTCCCGTCGTAGCTCTTCCCACCGATCCAGATGCCGGCATGGATCAGGTGCTGGAACCCCGAGCCGAGCGGGTATTCCATGGAGGGCGCGCGCGACGTGAAGTTGGTGCCCATCACGCCGTAGTTCGAGAGCGTCATGCCCATCTTGTTGATGTTGGCAATCGCCTGCACGTAGGTGATCGCGCGCGCCGGAGGCGGGAGAGCCGTGATGAGCAGAGACAGGGCGAGGCAACTGATCGAGCAGACGATGCGCATGGCGGCTCCGAAAGTTCCCCCGGACCTGCCCCGAACCCGCCACCTGCAGGCGTGAGATGCGCCCCCACGACATTGCAAACATCGTGGTTGCGGCGATTCTCACGCTCCCGGCCAGCGTGTCGTGAGCAGTCCGGGTCACATACCGCGGCGACTCCCCATCCGACCCAGGCACCGGACACCTCGAGGGCCGGCGAAGAACAATGGCTGTGAACCGTTGGAAATCATATCCGGAATGATTGTGAAGCGCCAACCGCCGCAGGAAGATCGAGCGGCGGGCGATTCGCCGTCAGGGTCCTGCCGGCCGCGCGCCGCGCTTCTGCGCGCCGCGCTTCGTGCCGAATCGCAGAAGACCCGCTAGCCCGGAGTATTCATGAGCCCGCCGCCTGCGAGCGCGATCTGCGCGTCATCCGCTGCGAAGCTCGACCGGCCGCTGTCCTCATCGTGTTGACAACACGGTTCCGGGGTACCCACCGAAGGTGGGTCCGGCC